>CAMBOD010000019.1 GCA_945868985.1 Prosthecobacter debontii
AGACCTGCGCCGCCTGCCACACGCTCTTCGACCTCGGCCAGTCCGGCGCGAACCTCGGCCCGAACCTCACCGGCAGCGGACGCGCGAACCTCGATTACCTGCTGGAAAACATCGTGGACCCGAGCGCCGTCGTCCCCGCCGATTACAAACTCAGCACTGTCACGCTCAAGGACGGGCGCGTGCTCAGCGGGTTCATCAGCGCGAAAAACGAACAGACCCTCACGCTCCGCACGATGACCGAAAACCAAACCCTCCCCACTGCCGACGTGACCAAGATCGAAGGCAGCCCGCTTTCCCTCATGCCCGACGGCCTCCTCGACGCGCTCACCCAGGAACAAGTGCGCGACCTCTTCGGTTTTTTGATGACGAAGTGACCCGCGCCGAGCAACAGCCTGCGCCGTCAATAGAGAGCTACCATGAACTCCATGGACACTGCCGCTGCTGTGGGCCAAAGGCCCAACCCATACCAGCCTAGGCCAGAGCGAGGAACGAGCGTCGGCCTAGGTTTGAATAGAAAAACGGCAAGAGGGCTGAAGGCCCGATCCATCAGTATATCCAAACGCACTCAGAATGGTGCCGGGCTTTCAGCCCTTTGTCCGTGTGAAAACGCATTCCTTGGGCGTTGCCCAAGGCTGGTATGAATCCGGGCCGTTGGCCCTCAAGCGCGCATTTGATTTAAGAACGAGACGCAGTGGCAGAGTCAGAGCAACCGTCGCCTTTATTTGAATGTAAACACCGGAAACCAGTCACTAATCACCAGTCACCAATCACAACTTCCTCCCGCAGCAAACCTCGCACACAAGCTTGCCTCTCCCCCCGCACTCCGGCATTTCGCGCAGATGCTCGTCTCACTTCGCATCCGCAATCTCGCCCTCGTCGAGGAGTTGGAATGGCATATTGGCCCCGGCTTCATCGCGATCACGGGCGAGACGGGCTCCGGCAAAAGCATCATCGTCGGCGCGCTCAAACTCGTGCTCGGCGAGCGCGCGGATAAATCGCTCATCCGCGCCGGTGCCGATGGCTGCACGGTCGAGGCGCTCTTTCACATCAAGGACTCCGCGAAACTGAACGCGTGGCTCGATGAACAGGGCGTCGAGCGCTGCGAAGACGGTCAGCTCATTGTGAAACGCGTCTTTTCCACAGCGGGCACGAACCGGCAGTTCATCAACGGCAGCCCCACCACGCTCGCCGTGCTTGCGCAGCTCGGCGACGGTCTCGTGGATTTGCACGGCCCGCACGATCACCAGTCGCTCCTTTCCAACGAACGTCAGCTCGATTTGCTGGATTCCTTCGCCGCCGCCGATGCGCTGCGCGCAAAATACGTCGAGCAATACCGCGAACTCAACCGCCTCACCAACGAACGCGACGCACTCGCCGGAAGCGAAGCCGCGCTCGAACGCGAACTCGATCTGCTCCGTCATCAAGTCGGCGAAATCACCGACGCGCAAATCCAGCCCGGCGAAGCGGAGGAATTGCTCGCGCGCTACACTGTCGCCTCGAACGCGCGCAAACTGCTCGAGCTTTCCGCCGCCGCGCTGGGCCGGCTCGTGGAGTCCGACGACGCAGCGCTCACGCGGCTCGGCGAAGTCGGCAAACTCCTGCGCGATCTCGAACGCGTGGACCACGGCGCGAGTCGTTTTTCCGACGCGCTCACACGCGGCCTCGCCGAAATCGAAGACCTCGCCAGCGGCCTCCAGCGTTACGCCGAGGAACTCGACATCGAGCCCGGCGCGCTCGCCGAGATGGAGGAGCGCGTGACGCTCTTCGAGACGCTCAAGCGCAAATACGGCGGCACCATCGCGGATGTGGTCGCTTTCGGCGAAGCCGCCGCCGCCCGCCTGCAAAAGATCGAAAGCCGAGGCGAGGAAATCGAGCGCCTCACCCGCGAGATCGAAAAGCAGCGCGCCGCCATGCTCGCCACCGCCGAGAAGCTCACCGACAAACGCAAAACCGCCGCACCGAAGCTCGCCAAGAGCGTCACCGCCCACCTGCGCGATCTCGGTTTTAAAAAGAGCGACTTCACCGTCGCGCTCAATGCCCTCGCCGAGCCCGGCCCGCATGGATTGGAGAGCATCGAATTTGTCTTCGCGCCAAACCCCGGCGAGCCCGCAAAGCCGCTCAAGGCCATCGCATCCAGCGGCGAAATTTCGCGCGTCATGCTCGCCGTGAAATCCTCGCTAGCCGCGCAGGACACCATCGCGCTCCTCGTGTTCGACGAGATTGACGCCAACGTCGGCGGCGAAATCGCCCACGCCGTCGGCGCAAAAATGCGCGCCATTGCCGAAGAGCGCCAGGTGCTCGCCATCACCCACCTCCCGCAAGTCGCCGCCCAAGCGCAGTCGCAGTTCTTCGTCGCCAAGGACTTCGCATCCGGCCGCACCATCTCCACGCTCACCGAGGTGAAAGGCAAAACCCGCATCGAAGAAATCGCCCGGATGCTCGGCGGTAAAGGCGACTCCGCCCTAGCCCACGCAAAGACACTGTTGCAGGCGTAGCCCCATCGCGGATACTGCCGCGCCAATGCACACCCGCCGCACGATTGCGATTCTCCTGCTTGCCGCCGCTCTTGCGCAGGCGGAACCGGCGAATCCAAAGATCGTCGAGCGCTACAAACAGATGCTGGCGGCGAACCCTGTCGAAGGCGTGGCGCTGGATCGCTTGTGGAAGATCGCGCTCGATGAAGGAACGACCGAGCGGTTGATTGCGGAGTATCAAAAGGCGGACGGATTCGCGTCGCGCATGGTGCTCGGGCATTTGCTGCGCAAAGCAGGGCGCGACGACGATGCGGGCGATGCATTCTCCCGTGCTGCGAAACTCGACGCGCAAAGCCCGCTGCCGCTGCTCGCGCTGGCGCGTTTGGAAAATGAGCGCGGTCATCCACGCGATGCTGCGGACTGGCTGGAAAAGGCGGCGGCGCTTTTGTCGAAGGATGACGCACGGCTCGCGGACACGCTGATGCAACTCGGCGCGGCGTGGCTGGCGGCGGGCGATGTAAAAAAGGCGGCGGCTGCGTGGGAGCGGACGGTTGCTCTCGATGCAAACAATCTCGATTTGCGCCGACGCCTCGCGGGTGCGTATGCGGACAACCATTTGCCTGAGCCTGCGATTCGGCATCTCGAATTTATCATCGAGCACGCGCAGCCGCCAGAGCGTGCGCCTGCGCTCCAGCAAATCGCGAAGCTACACAGTGCGGCGGGGCGTCACGGCGAAGCGATGGAGGCGTTGCAACGCGCAGTCGCTTTCACCGCGCCGGGAAACTGGCTGCGCTCGGAATTGCTCGGGCAGATTATCCGTCTCGCGCAGCGTCAGCACGTAGAGACGGAGTTGGAGGAAAAATGGAAGATGCAGGTGGAGCAATCGCCGCGCGACCTCGGGGGTTACCTGCAACTCGTCGAATTTTACGAACGCACGGGCAAACTGGACGAACAGCGCGTGTGGCTGGAAAAGACGACGACGCTCGTGCCAAAGAATGCTGAACTGCGGCTGAAGCTCGCGCGGTTGCTCGTGCAGATTGATCGGCTCGATGATGCGGCAACACGCTATGATGCACTGCTCGCCGAACAGCCGGGGAATGTGGATCTCGTTTTCGAGCGGGCGCGACTGGACATCCAGCGCGATGACAATGCCGCAGCGCGTGCTCGCATCGCTGCGCTGCTCGCGGGGAAGAAGGGTGACGAACTGCTGCGCACGAAGGCGCTGGAGTTTTACCAGGAGCACCGGCTGCTCGATCTCGTGGAGGAACATTTAAAAGCAGAGGCGACGGGCGGCGCGGAGGAACCGGTGTTCGCGCTTGCGACGTTCTATTTTACTCAGCGGCGCGCTGCGGACGGACTCGCTGCACTGAAACGTCTCAACCGCGCTGGCGATGCGCCGGAAAAACAAGCGGCGCTGAATTTTCGCGCAGCGCAGTTGCTGAAGGCGCAGGGGGAACACGAGGCGGCGGTCGAAGCAGTGGAGGTTGCGAATGCGTTGAAGGACGATGTGCGTGACCAGCACATCTTGCTCGGCGAGTTGCAGGCTGCGCGTTTGCAACTTTCCGAAGCGCGGGTGGCTTTTGAGCGGGCTTATGCGTTGAGCAAGAGTGAGGCGGAGCGTCAGGAAGTGGATACGAAGTTGTTCGAGACATTCCGTGCGGAGGCTCCTGTTTTTGATCTGGATGCTGCGGTGACACTGCGAAAGGCGAATCCGGCGGCTGCGATTGTTGAGGGGCACATTCGCGAGCTGATGAAAGTGGCGACTTCGCAAAAAAGTGCTGCAAGCTGGCTGCGTGTCGCACGGTGGAAGGCATGGAATGGAGACAAGGCGAGCGCTGTGACGTTTGCGGTGAAAGCGGCGGACCTTGAGCCAAAAAATATCGCGCCGCGTGAGTTTCTTGCCCGGCACTCTGCGAACAATGGCGATGCGGCGCTGGCGCTCGTCCATCTTCGCGAACTGCTCACGCTGAATCCTGATGGTCGCGACGGCTACCTACGCGAAATCGGCCAACTCGAACAACAGCGCGGAAACGCACGTGAGGCGCTGAAGATTTTCGAGCAGCTTGTGAACGCGAATCCCGGCAACGCCGACGCACTGGCAGATCTCGCCGCTGCGCAGGAACGTGCGAGTCGCGATGAGGATGCCGCCGCGACATGGCGCAAGGCGCTTTCCAACGCGTCTGCTCCGCGCAAGCGCGAGGTCGCTTCGTCATTACTGCGCGTATTGCAAAAGCTGAATCGCAACGAGGAGGCTGCCGCGCTTTTGCTGCGCGCTGTGGATGAGACTCCGAACGAGCGCGAGCGGCTGGCGCGTTTCGATGAGTTGCTGCTCCATGCGCGGCAGCGCGGGCAACTCGGCTGGCTGCGGACGAAGTTTGAAGACCGTCGCAAGCTGGGTGCGGATGATTATTTCACCGAGGTCGCACTGGCCCGTGTGCTGAAGTTGCTCGGTGAAAAGGAAGCGGCGTTCGAGTTGTTTGCGGATGCGGTTTTTTCCGCGCCGAATCAGGCCGAGGCGCTGCCGGATTTGGTGCGTGAGGCCGAGGATTTGCAGCGGCTCGACACGGCGGTTCGCTTGCAGGAGCAGCTTACGCGCGTCGCCACGCAAGACAGGCCTGATGGTTTCATGAAACTCGCCGCGCTCTACGAAAAGACGGGCGACCTCGAAGGCACGGAGCGCACTTGGGCGCGTGCGACGAGCAAGTTTCCGCGCGACACGGAGGTGGTGCGCAGTGCGGCAGAGTTTCATCAGCAATGGGGCGACCGAGCGCGAGCGGCGACTCTTTGGAAGAAGCTGCTTGCTCTCGATCCTACCAATGTCCGTGCTGCCTCGGAGCTGGGTGAGCTGGAGTATGACGCCGCGAGATTTGCGGAAGCACGCGAGGCATTCGAGGCAGTGATGAAATTGACGAAGCCGGTGACGCAGCGCTTTTTTCCAAGCGAGCGCGGTGTGTTTTCCGGCTTTGAAACGGAGAGGGCTGGGAATCGCCTGGGCACGTTTTCCACTTCGGCGGGACGGCGCGCTGATAAGCCGAGTGCGGAGCAGAGTCAGCGTCTCGCAGCGATTAGCAGACTTGGTGAAATTGCACGTGCGCAGGGCGGTTCGGCATTGCGGCAATGGCTGGAGGCATGGGCGAAAACGGATGCGACGCAGACGACCGAGTTGTTGTGGGCGCTCTATTTTGCAGGAGCGCGCGATCGTTTGGTGGATCGCGTGGAGCTGCTGATTAAGCAGGAGCCTCAGGTTTTGCTGAACAAGCAGGCATTCGTCTGGCTGGCGATGGAGAGCGGGCAGTTTGCGCGTATTGGTGCGTGGCTGAATGCGAGCGGGCGATCTTCGGACGAACTGGATATGTTCAGTCGTGCTTTTGCGGAGATTGTGAAGGTGCATCCCGAATACATCGGCCCGGCAATGATGGAGGGGTTGTTTCCGTCCGGTGCGAATACACGGCTTTGGCCGTCGGCGATGGAGCTTGCGCGTAACCGGCGTTTTGCCGAAGCGATCCCGCTTGGGCATCGGTTGTTCGATTTACTCGGCTCGCAGCAGTCTGGCGTCGGACGTGAACTGGCGCGCTGGCATCTCGCTCTTAGCGATGTGGACGGTGCGCGGCGAGTGCTGGCTGCGTCGTTGAAATGGGAAGGGGATTCCTTCGAGTCGCCGGTGTTTGGCGTGATGCGCGATGGCTATTTTCTCACGCTGGAAAATGACCGCGCTACTTTTGTCGAAGGCATCCTGCGCGCGACGGATGAGCATTCGCTCCACGGGTTGATTACGCGGGTGCTGTTGTTTTCGCTCAACGGCGAAGAGCGCAAGGCAGTCGCTGCGCTGGACGCGATTTTGGATCTTCATCCACTCGGCGTGCGTGGTGTAGATCAAACCAACTCGGCGTCACGCGAGTGGCTTTTCCTGCTCGGCGCTGGCGGGCAATTAATCGAGTGGAATTATCCGGCGCTGGCGGAGCACTTGTGGGAACGTGTTTTTGCCGACGAGGGTTTGCGTTCGCTTCAGCGCGGGCAGTTGGTGCGCGAGGTTGTGGAGTCGGAGGAGAAGCGGGTCGGGGATTTGTGGGCGCAGCGTCCGGCTGTGCTGGAGTTGGAAAAGCGGGCGCGTGACCAGTGGGATGTGCTGCGCTACTTGCGTGGTGGACGCGTGGAGCGCGAGGCGATTTTCCACGAGCGCGAGCGGGTGCCGGAGGGTATGGTGCGACTGGGCGAGACGCTGATTACCCACAAAGGTCACGCGACTGCGGTGGAGGTCTATCGTCGTGTTTGGGAGAAAAATGTATCGGACCCTGCCGCGCTCCGCAGGCTGATGGATATTTGCTCCCTGGCGGATGACGAGCCGACTGCCGAGGCGATTCGCCGCCGCGTGCTGGATGAACAGTTGAACCCCGGCAATGACACGACGCCACGGCAGTTCGCGCTGGAACTTGCTGAGATTTTGGAAAAGCGCGGCGCGGTGGACGAGGCGGTGCGTATTGTTTCGCGTGCGGCAGAGAAGGCACCGGGCGAATTTGTGCTCGTGCAAAAGCGCGCGCAACTTCTCCAGCGTGCGGGGCTCGAACAGGAGGCAGAGATTGCGTGGAGCAAGGTTGCGAAGATGCCGGGTGGAAATGTTGGCGCGCAGAACGCGCTGGCGGTGATGCTGGAGCAGCGGGGCAAGCTGGCGGATGCCATCGAAGTGCGTGTCCGCGGCGGTGGCGGAAATGGCGACCCGCTTCTGCCGGTGCTTTTTTACAAGGACGGACGCGCTGACGATGCGCTCACGGCTCTCGCAAAACTCTCCGCGAATAATGCGGTGTATGCAGCGATGACGCTAGCTGAGGCGATGGGGCTGAATGGCGATGGCAAACTTGCGCGCAGCGTGCTGGTGACGACTTCAAAGCGGGTGAGCGAGCCACGGGGACGGCTTCAGCTTTCCTCGAAACTGCTCGCCATACCGGATGCGCCGCCGTCGCAGGAATTCGTGTTTAGGATGCAGATGCGGATGCGCGAAATCGCGAAGGAGCACCCGGAACTTGCGGAGGGATATTTCGATTTCTTCGAGCGATACGCGGTGAGATTTGGAATCGAAACGGATTGGGAGAATGAGGTCGTCCGCTCGTGGGCCGATGGCAAAGGCGCGCTGTTTGCGGGGGTCGTGGCACTGCGTCGCAAGCTGTCGCAAAATGATCTCCCCGCAGCGCGCCGTGTTTGTGAGCAGTTGCTCGCGCGTCCCGATATTTCCGGCGTGATGCTGGAGAGGCTGGATACGCTTTTTGCGAAGCAGCCGGAGTTGCGCTTGCTCGTCGCGGAGACGAATGCGCGGCGCGGCTGGCCGTATGCACAGGCGACTTTGAACTGGGTGCAGCGTTTGGACGAGTCGGGCCAGCGCGAGAAGGCGCGAGCGTTGATGACGAAATATTCGTGGCTGGCGGCGGTGGCTGGTGGCGCGGAATTGCTCGGCAACGAATGGCTGCGTCTTAGCGTTGCGGAGCAGGCGCGCGGATTTTTACAGCAGGCTATGCGCGAAAATGATCCCGTGCCCTCGCTGTCGGTGCTGGCTGGAATGGCCCGCGTTCATATGGCGGCGAAAAACTTTCGTGCGGCGAAGTTGTTTTTGCAGCAGACGTTTTCCGAGCCGACGTGTCGCGAATATGCAGCGCTCGCGGATTATTTCGATGTCGCGGGGGAGTTTTCGCGCTGGCGTGAGAGTGCGAAGGATTTTGCGCTTTCGGCGGCTGCTTTGCACGGGCTCAAGCAGGCGCTCTTTGAGCGATTTGAAAAGCAGGGCCGCCTTGGTGATGTGCTAGCTCTGCTGCTCTCGGCACCCGAAGTCATTGAGCCCGCTGGCAGTGCGGGCGTGACGTGTGTCCGCGTGCGTGCGCTGGCGCGAAAGACGGGCGCTTTTTCCGAGGCAGCCGAATTGCTCGAAAAACTGGTGGAATGGCGCGTGCCCGATGCGGAGCCAGATGCGGCTGCGCTTTATGCGGACTGGGCGGAGGCTGGTGGAAAATCTGCGCTGCAACATCTTGAACGCGCAGTGACGCTCAGGCCGTTGCGATGGGAATTTGTGAAGCGGCTTGCGGAGAGTCATCTCGCAGCGAAGGAGCCTGCGAAGACGCGCGCTGTGCTGAAGAGTTTTTTGTGGATTTCCAATGTGCCTGCGGAACGCGATGCGGCGCTGGAAATGTGGGGGAAGGCTCGCGGGAGTTGATGCCTCGGGCCTTGCCAGTGGGAGCGGACGGTGGCAACGGTAGGTCATGCGCTTGCTGCCGCTCATTGCTTTGCTGCTCGCCGGGTGCGCTTCTTCCAAAAACAAAGACGCGCTGAATCCTGCGACGGCGAATTCGCGTGCCGTGGAGCAGATGCGGATGAATGAGGTGGAAGGAGGAGAGACGCATCGTGGAGCTGAAATCATGGCACCAAATCAAAACAAGACGTTCGACACGCGTGCGGCGAATTTTGGCACTGCCTCGGCGATTGGATCGCGTCAGGCGCGAACGGGTGAATTTCACTTTGAGGATCGGGTTCGCACGAAGTCTTTTGGGACACGCGATTTTTCGACGAAGAACGCGGCAATGGCGGATAAGAATTACGAGACTAAGGAAGCGCCAACGAAGGAGTCGTGGTTTTCACGCCTCACAGCGCGGACAAAAAAATACGAAACCCGCGAGGCGCGTGATGCGAGCAAGACTGCCGAGACACGCGCGCTGCCGGGGGGCGACAAGGCGTATTTTGCGAAGGGGAGAAAGCAGGCCGCCTACGATACTCAGGGGCCGGCGGCGATGGCGATGGGCGGCGAAAATCGGGACGGACAAAGCTGGTCCGGCGATGTGAAGCCGATGACCATCGAGGATGTGAAGAAGCTGCTGAACAAGAACTGAGGCGCGGCAAAGCTTGCACGCACGCGCAGCACGACTATCTAAGCGCCCTCTTTTTTTTCACATGCCTACGCCTGAAGAACAGCTCGCCATCCTCAAGCACGGGACCGACCGCATTATTTCCGAGCAGGAATTGCTCGCGAAGTTAAAGCTCGGTCGTCCGCTGAATGTGAAACTCGGCGTGGATCCGACCGCGCCAGACATTCATCTCGGATTCACCGTGGGGCTGTCGAAGCTGCGGCAGTTTCAAGATCTCGGGCATCAGGCGATTCTCATCATCGGCGATTTCACCGCGATGATCGGCGATCCATCGGGACGTTCGAAGACGCGCCGCCAGCTCACGCACGATGAGGTGATGGCGAACGCGACGACTTTCAAGCAGCAGGCGTTCAAAATTCTCGACCCGGCGAAGACGCGCGTTGTTTTCAACGGCGAGTGGTTTGAGATGATGACGTTTGATGCGGTGATGAAACTGAACGCGCGCGTGACGATGCAGCAGATGCTCCAGCGCGAGGATTTCAAAAAGCGAATCGCCGACGGTGAGCCGGTGCATCTTCACGAGATCCAATACCCGATCATGCAGGGCTGGGATTCGGTGATGATTCGCGCCGACGTGGAACTCGGCGGGACGGACCAGCTTTTTAACTGTCTCGTCGGGCGCGACCTTCAGCGGGAGGAGGGACAGGCGGAGCAGGTGGTGCTTTTGCTGCCGCTGCTCGAAGGTCTCGATGGCGTGAACAAGATGTCGAAGAGCCTCGGTAATTACGTCGGTGTCGCGGAGGCGCCGGAGACGATGTTTGGAAAATTGATGAGCATCACGGACACGCTCATGGCCCGTTATTACAACCTGCTGCTGTGCGAGCCGGCCCCAGCCGATATGCACCCGATGGAGGCGAAGAAGCAACTCGCCGCGCGCATCGTTGCGCGTTTTCACGGCGAGGAAGCGGGGCGGGCGGCACGTGCGGATTTTGAACTGCGTTTTAGCAAAAAGGATCTTGCGAGTGCAGAATTGCCGTCGCTTCCGCTCGCAGGTCTCGGTGCGGATATCGTGAGCGTGGTCGTGGCAGCGTTTGCCCAGTGTTTTCAAATCACGAAGTCGCGCGGCGATGCGCGGCGGCTCGTGGAGCAAGGGAGCATCCAGCTCGGCGGAGAAAAAGTGAGCGACCCGAAAGCGACGCCCACTTTCACCTCAGGCGATGTGCTGAAGCTCGATAAGACACGCGCGGTGCGGCTCGCGTAACGTGGACTATTTGCGACCGAGGATGCGGTCGAGCGAATCGCTTGTCTGCCAGATGAGCGCCTCGGGGTAGTGCGGGTATGGGTGGAAGTATTCGAAGGTGAGGAAGCCTTTGTAGCCCGTGGCGGCGAGCGCTTCGGTGAGTGCTGGCCAGTTGGTTGTGCCGTCGAGGAGCGGGCGGAAAGTTTCGAGCGAATAGTCGGTGCCTTTTTTGGTGAATTCCTTGAGGTGGATGTTGCGAGTGCGCTTGCCGAGGATGGGCACCCAGTGCTCGGCGTGCTGAAACATGGCGATGTTGCCGGTGTCGAAATGCACCTGCACGTGCTCGCTGCCGATGCCGTCCACGAAGGCGTTCATTTCCATCGGCGTCATCAGGTAGCCGTTGAAGAATATGTTTTCGATGTTGAGGAAGACTTTCAGTTTCTCCGCCTGTTTTGCGAGCTGGCCGACGGCTTCGCGGGCGCGTTTGTCGCACACGTCGTTGGGAACCGGCTCGTGGTCGTTGCGCCAGGGAATGTGGACTGCGCCGGGGACGACGAGCACGTTTTCCACGCCAAGATCGTGTGCTGCTTGCGCGATTTTTCCGGCGAGTTCGATGCCGCGTTCGCGCTTCGCGGGGTCGTTGCTGGAAAGCGGGTAGGGCCAGAAAAGGAATGAGCAAAGGCCGCTGATGCGGATACCGATGTCGTCGGCCATTTTTCGGATCGCGGTGTATTCTTTCGCGCCGGATTTTGGTGAGAGATCGTTGTCGAGATCGTAGTTCAGCTCAATGCCGTCAAAGCCCGCGTCTTTCGCAAGCTGCATACATTCGCGGAGCGTCATGCGTTCGGGGTAGGGGAACGCCCAGAGGTTGATGCTCTTGAGCATGTCATAACGCTTCGGCGCGGCGCGGCGGGCGTCTGGTTTTTTCGCTGTCTGTGCAGAGGCGGGCAGCGTGAGTGCGCCGACGGTGGCGAGTGCGGAGCCGAGGGCGGCGCGGCGGGAGATGGGGCCAAATGGGCCGGTTGCTTGTGTATTCATGGCGTAGAGTTTTTTGGTGTGTAGATGCGCTTGCTGCGGAGGCGGAACCAGTTGTTCATCGTCTTGCGCAGTTTGTCGCGGAAGCTGAGGAGTTGTTCGTGGCGGGGTGCGCCTTTTTTGATGGCGGCGAGGATGCCAGCGACGGTGAAGTCGTCCGTGTCGAAAGTCATGTAGCTCGTGCCGATGGAGGCTTCGTGGTGGGCGTCGCTGGCGGCGATCATCGGGAGCGAGCGTCGCTGGGCGTAGGTGAGCGCTTCGATGTTGTATTTTGGGAATGAGATTGCGGCGTTGAAGACTTCCAGCGCGTCCACGGTGAGTGTATCGAGGATTTCCTCTCGGATGCCGGCGCGGAATTTGTCGAAAGGATGCGCGGGAATGGCGAGACCGCCCGCCGCTTGCGCTGCGTGTGCGACTTCGGCGGCTGGTTTGCCTTTCAACTGCGGAAGTGTGACGCCGAGGCAGAGCAGGTGGCCTTCCGCCGTGGAGACTTCGACGCCGGGGATGACGAGAAAACCGTCCACCGGCTGGCCGTCGCGCCGGGCGAGTCCGTGATCCACCATATAATGGTAGGCGTCGCAGGTATTGTGGTCGGTGATTGCGAAGCCGTGCAGCCCCCGTCGCTTCGCCGACGCTACCAGCGCCTCGGGGCAACTCACGCCGTCGCCGGAAAACCACGAATGGCAATGGAGGTCGAGACGGTAAGGCATGGAGGGCAGGATGCACCACAGCGGGCGGCGGATGCAAGATGGCGAATCACGAAAGAAGAAACGGTCTCACCGCTTGCATATCGAGTGAGGCATCCCGCATTCTGAGCACATGAATGTTGGTTTCAAAGAATGGACACTCGTTTGCGACGCGCTAGGTCGCGGAGAGCAAAGCATCATCATCCGCAAAGGCGGGATCGCTGAAGGTCGCGCCGGGTTTCGTTTTCAACACGATGAATTTCTTCTTTTCCCTACGCTCTTTCACGAGCAAGTGGCGAAATTAAAACTGCCTGCGGACACCGCGCTGCCTGCGATGCGCGCGGACGGGCAGCACGAAATCAAGTATCGCGCGCGGGTGGAGTGGACTCGGGATGTGAGCGATCTCGCCGTGGTTCAGCGGCTGGCCCCTTTTCATTGCTGGCAGGATTCGGAAATTGAAAAGCGATTCCGCTACGAAGAGGAAAAGGGAAAGCCAGGCGTGAGCGTGGCGCTAGTTCGGGTCGAAAAGCTGAGCGAGCCGTTCGTTTTTCCCGATTCACCCAAATACGGTGGATGCCGTTCGTGGATTCAACTGCCGGAACTCCCGGATGAGATCAGCGCAGTGCCGGTGCTGGATGAGGCTACGTTTGGGTCTAAAGAGAGAGAGATACTGGCGATCTTGGGCTGAGAAACAGGTATAACTCTAGAATTTTCCCCAGTGTGGCGCTGAGTTTGCTTAGCTGTGTGCGGGCTTGGTGAAAATAATAGCCACTAAGTCTACAATAAAACAACAAACCGAAAATAAAACCATGTTACAGAAACTAAACACGAAACGCGGGGGCTTCACCCTCGTCGAAATCATGATCGTTGTCGCAATCATCGCATTGCTGGCCGCGATTGCAGTCCCAAACTTCCTGCGTAGCCGCAAACGCTCGCAGGCCACACAGGTCCTTGAGGATCTCCGTCAAATTGATGCGGCGATCGACCAATACGCCATTGAGTTTAATAAGTCCGCTAACTCCCCCGTCACCTTTGACGACGTGGCAAAGTATATAAAGACTGGCACCCGTCTTCATAGTAGCGGGAACGCAGACATCCTCGGCAATCCATTCACCATCACTTCGGTGGATAGTCGGTGTAAATTTTTTTCTGTAAATTGCTCTGCCTTTGTTGAGCCCGACTCCCCTGCGGGAGCGGCGAAGCGAAGGCGAGCGTAGCGAGCTGAGCGCAGCAGCTCCCGCAGGGAGCTGTCGCGTTCGTAGTCTGGCAGAGGGTGGG
>CAMBOD010000020.1 GCA_945868985.1 Prosthecobacter debontii
ACTGCAACTCGAACCTCCACGCGGTCACCGGCAAGCAAGCCAGACGTGGGGCTGGCCATGTTCACTACGAGCCAGCCTTCGTCGTGGTGAGGTTTGCTGAGATGCACGGGCGCAGAAAACGATTGCCTTCGCAAGATGGTGACACCGCGATCGTCCAGCCCGGCCACAATATCCAAACCGCCGTGCAAACTATTCACACGAAAAGCACCTCCCGCCGCAACCACGCCAGCAGTTCGTCTTTCCCCTTCCCGCTTCGGAGATCGGCGAAAATAAACGGACGTTCGCCGCGTTGAGCTTTTGCATCTCGCGCCATCACACTCAGGTCGGCACCGACGTGCGGCGCGAGTTCGATTTTATTGATGAGCAGCAAATCGCTGTGGCGAATCGCGGGGCCGCCTTTGCGTGGAATCTTGTCCCCCTGGGCGACATCAATCACGTAGATGAACGCATCCACCAACTCGGGTGAAAACGTCGCCGATAGATTGTCCCCTCCGCTTTCGACGAGGATGAGCCGCACCTCCGGGTGGCGGCGTTCCAACTCCTCGATCGCTGCGACGTTCATTGAAGTATCGTCGCGAATCGCAGTGTGCGGGCAGCCACCGGTCTCCACGCCGATGATGCGGTCGGCGGGGAGCGCCTCGTTGCGCGTGAGAAACTCTGCGTCCTCTCGTGTGTAGATGTCGTTCGTCAAGACAGCCATCGGGATTTCGTCGCGCAGCCACTGGCAAAGGCGCAACACGCACATGGTTTTTCCGGAGCCCACAGGCCCGCCGATGCCGATTTTTACAGGGTGTGTTTTCATGATGTCAGGAGATAAAGAGTCGCTCGTTTGCAAATTCATGGCGCATCGCCGCGATTTCGAGCAGCGGGTCAAACCATCCGGCATCCTCACGTTCGACCATGAGCGATTTGCCGATGATTTCATCCGACGCAGCAAGCGCATGTCTCAAAACACGCTGGCAACCATCCTGACCGATGCGGATGATTTTCAGCGCCGCGCTGCATACACCACCGATGTTCTGGTAAAAATAAGCAGCCAGCGCAGCAGCAAGTGGAAAGCCTTCAACTTTTGACTGCAATGCGCAGACGGCGAGATGGTGTTCAAATGCTTCGCCGCGAGCGATGGCTTCGGTGAATTCTCGATAGCCGGGTTGTTCATTTACCACGCACAGCGCGGCAAGACGACGGCGGCCAACTTGCGTGCTCGCCTCACGCATCTCACGGGCAAGTTTCCACGCCGAGATTTCGCGATCGATTTCACAAAAAGTAGCGAGATCGTCCGCGTTGTAAGCAAATCGCAAATAAGGCAGTTCCTGCGCAGCTAGCGCTGGCAAAAGATGCTCCTCCACAAACACGCGAAGTCCGTTCTCATCACGCAAGTTCGTGAGCCGCGCATACTCCTCAAACCCGAACGAGTGCGCGTATGCCCCGGTGGGAAAAAGCGCATCGCTCGTCTGCAATAGCGCAGGCAACCATGAGAGATCAGACTTCATGGCCGTGGGCTTTGGCAAACGGGTTAAAGACATGTTCGCACTCAGTGAATGGAATTTTTTCGCGCTCGAAAAGCTGTCGCAGCGCGAGATCATCGGGAACACGAATGCTGTCCTCGGTGACTTGAATGGGAAAATGGAGATTACCAATCGTCCAACCGAGACGAGCGACCGGCGCAGGCTTTGGAATGAGCGCAACCTCCAGCACTCGCTCGGGCATCTGCTGGATGGCGTAAAGCGCCTGCTCGCTCGCGAAGAACGCCGCTCCATCAGCAAGCGGTGCGACGAGATCAAAACCAAACTCGGCACCATCCTCCGCTGTGCCGCGCCAGCGACGCTTCGCAAGTGTAAGCCTATCCGCACGCAGGGCGATGCGAGGGAGCGACAAAACATCGGCGAGTGGGGCGTGGATGATTGTCATCCAATCAAAATAGGAAATATCGCTGCGCCATTGGGAGAACGCTTGCTGGCGCGCAGGTGAGCACACGTCCGTCGGCGCGGACGGTGTAGGTCTCGGGGTCCACTTCGATGCGCGGCGTTGCGTCGTTCCAGATGAGGTGTTTCTTCGTCACGCTGCGCGTGCCCTTCACGGCGACGAGCCGCTTGCCGAGTTTCAGCGAATCAAGCGCACCGCTTTCCAATCCGACTGCGCTGACAAAGGTCGCGCTCGTGGAAAATTTCGCGCGGCCGTGCGCGGCGAACTGCGGGCGGTAGAACATCGGCTGCGGCGTGGGGATGCTCGCGTTGGGATCGCCTATGTTGGCCATCGCGATGAGCCCGCCTTTCAAAATCACCTCGGGCTTCACGCCGAAAAACGCGGGCTTCCATACGACAAGGTCCGCGAGCTTGCCGACCTCGATGCTACCGACTTCGTGCGCAATGCCGTGTGCGATGGCTGGATTGATTGTCGTCTTGGCGACGTAGCGCAGTGCGCGGAAATTGTCGGCGGCGGCGTGTGCGGTGTCCGGAGATGGGAGCGTGCCAAACTGCACCTTCATCTTGTGCGCGGTCTGCCACGTGCGCGTGATGACTTCGCCAATGCGGCCCATCGCCTGCGAATCGCTCGACATGATCGAGATCGCGCCGAGGTCGTGCAGCATGTCCTCGGCTGCGATGGTCTCGGGGCGGATACGGCTCTCGGCGAAGGCGACGTCCTCGGGAATTTTCGAGTCGAGGTGATGGCACACCATGAGCATGTCGAGATGCTCGGCGATGGTGTTCACGGTGAAGGGGCGTGTCGGATTTGTGGACGACGGCAGCACGTTCAGTTCACCGCAGACGCGGATGATGTCGGGCGCGTGTCCGCCGCCCGCGCCCTCGCTGTGAAAGGTGTGGATCGTGCGCCCCTTGAACGCGGCGAGCGTGGCTTCGAGGAAGCCGGCCTCGTTCAGCGTGTCGGTGTGGATGGCGACCTGCACATCCATTTCGTCCGCGACGCCGAGGCAGCAATCAATCGCCGCGGGTGTGGTGCCCCAGTCTTCGTGCAGCTTCAGCCCGATGACGCCGGCACGCACCTGTTCGCGCAGCAGTTCGGGCGTGGAGCAGTTGCCCTTGCCGAGAAAGCCGAGGTTCATCGGGTATTCGTCCGCGGCTTCGAGCATGCGGCGAATGTTCCAGATGCCGGGCGTGCAAGTCGTGGCATACGTGCCGTGCGCCGGGCCGGTGCCGCCGCCGATCATCGTCGTCACGCCGCTCGCGAGCGCGTGTTCGATCTGCTGCGGACAGATGAAGTGGATGTGCGTATCGATCGAGCCTGCCGTGACGATGCAGCTCTCGCCCGCGATGACCTCCGTCGCCGCGCCGATGACCATCGTGATGCCCTGCTGGATGCCGGGATTCCCCGCGTGCCCGATGCCGACGATGCGTCCGCCTTTTATGCCGATGTCTGCTTTGATGATGCCCTGCACCGCATCGACGATGAGCGCGTTGGTGATCACAAGGTCGAGACACTCCGCATCGAGTGCCGTGGACGACTGGCCCATCCCGTCACGGATGACTTTGCCACCGCCAAACTTCACCTCGTTCCCGTAACCGCCGCTCTCTGCGATCAGGTCGCGCTCGACCTCGATGAAAAGCTCCGTATCTGCGAGCCGCACGCGGTCGCCTACGGTCGGACCGAACATGTCTGCATACTGACGGCGCGTGAGGTTGAGTGGCATGGGTCAGAGTTTTCCGTTCACCTTTGCGTTGAGACCAAAGACCTCGCGAGCGCCGCTGAGCGCGACGAGTTCTACATCGCGTGTGTCGCCGGGTTCGAATCGGACAGCTGTGCCGGCGGGAATGTTCAGCCGGAAACCGCGCGCAGCTTCGCGATCAAATGCGAGCGATTCGTTCACTTCGTAAAAATGAAAGTGACTGCCGACCTGGATGGGGCGGTCTCCGGTGTTCGACACACGCATCACTTTCGTGGAGAGAGTGAGATTCGCAGAAAGTCCGGCAGCATCTTCAACAACGATGATTTCTCCAGGTATCATTCAGCGAATCGGGTTGTGGACGGTTACGAGCTTCGTGCCGTCGGGAAATGTGGCCTCGACTTGCACTTCGTGAATCATTTCCGGGATACCCTCCATCACATCGGAGCGCGCGAGGATAGTTGTTCCGTAGCTCATCAAGTCCACCACACTGCGGCCATCGCGTGCACCTTCCATGATCTCAAAGGAGATAATGGCGATGCTCTCGGGATAGTTGAGCTTGAGGCCGCGTTTTTGTCGCCTGCGCGCGAGGTCGGCGGCTACGACGATGAGGAGCTTCTCAGTTTCGCGCGGCGCAAGATGCATCGGCTAGAGAATGCCCGCCATGATGGCGAGTGCTGCTGTGGCAATGCCCGCACCAATGCCGGTGACAACACGCGGTGCGCGACGGATGAAATGTGCGGTGACAGCGCCGAGCGCAACGATGGCAGCGGTGCCGAGGAAAACTCCCATGATGCTCATCGCGCCAGTCGCTTCGTTGCCGTGTGCCCAACCGTGCATGGCTGCGCCGATTCCTACAACGTAGAGCGCTGCCGTTTGGGCGAGTTGTTTACGAAATGCGAGCGCGAGGCCGAAGACGAGCACGGACACGGCGAGCAAGGTTTCCAGACCAACGAACGCTCCCATTTTTGCCCCGCCAAATGCGCCGAGCACGCCCGCTGCAAGAAATGCGACGACAAGCGACTTGCGGCGCGAAAGCATGGCAAGCATCCCGACGGCAAGTGCTGCGAGTAAATGATCGATCCCGGTGAAAGGATGCGCGAGGCCCCAGCCGATGCTGCCGGTCTCTGCACCGTGACCGGGATGTGCGTGGCTCACATTGGTAAAAACGAACAAGAGTGCGCAGGGCAGCGCGAAACGAAAACGAGTGATGTGGGATTTGATATATTTGTTCATAATGTTGCCCCCTGTGAGAGCACAGGAGCGGGCTGCGGACAAGCGCGGAGGTTATTCGATTTCATCATTTGCGGCGGTCATTTTCACCATTGGGAGTTTTTCCTCGTCGCCGATTGCGATGACGGGGTGAATCAATTCGTCGAGGCGGTGCTTCACGGCGAGGAATTCCGGGGAAAGGATTTGCTGCACCGAGCGCGGGCGCTGCACTCGGTTTTCTATGAACTCCACGACGCGTCCGGGATTCGTGCCCATGACGAGGATGCGGTCGGAAAGATAGACGGCTTCGTCGAGGTCGTGGGTGATGAACAGAATAGTGACGTCCACTTTTTTCCAAATCTGTAGCAAGTGGCTTTGCATCTTGCAGCGAGTGATGGCGTCGAGTGCTCCAAAGGGCTCGTCCATGATCAGGATGCGCGGCTCAGCGGCAAGTGCGCGGGCGATGGCGACGCGCTGTTTCATTCCACCGGAAAGCTCGTGAGGATAGGCGTTCTCGAATTTTTCGAGGCCCACCATCGCGAGCCATTCGCGGGCCTCCGACTCCGCAGTGGACGCGCCTTTCCCGGCCATCTCGAGGCCAAACATCACGTTGCGGCGGACGGTGAGCCACGGGAAAAGTGTGTAGCCTTGGAAGACCATTCCGCGGTCCGGCCCTGGTCCGCTCACCGGCTTACCGTCGAGCAGCACTTCGCCGCTGGTCGCATCGTCGAGACCCGCGATGATGCGCAGGAAGGTGGACTTTCCACAGCCCGATGGCCCGATGACGGTGATGAATTCGCGGCGGTGAATATCGAGTGAAACATTTTCGAAAACGACATGCGTGCCTTCATCAGTTGCATAGCATTTTTGTAAATCACGCACGCTCAGAATTACGGGCCGCTGCCGGATGCGCTCGAAGCGCGCCTGCACCTCGGGAGCCTGCGCGCGGTAGTCTGCGATGGCGGGATTGTAGTGCATCATGGTGTGCTCGGCGCTGGCATCGCTTTCGCTAAAACATTGCGCAACCATGCAAACATCCCGCTGCTCTTACGCGCGCGGCGTTTCCACGGGAACAGCATCCGGCCCAGCCACGCGAGGAACAGATCCGTGGCAAAACCGATGATGCCTATCATCGCGATGGCGGCATACACGTTGTCGAAGTTACGGTAGCGTGCCTGCTGGTTGATGAAATACGTGATGCCCGACATGGTGCCGACGACCTCGGCGACGATGAGGTAAGTCCACGCCCATCCAAGCAGGATGCGCAGATCGGTATAGATGTCCGTGATCGTCGCCGGGATGATGACGCGGCGCACAAGATTCCGTGACGAAGTGCCGAGTGTTTGCGCGGCCTCGACGAGCGCCGGGTCCACTTTCCGCACGCTGTTGGCGATGACGAGCACTTGCTGGAAAAACGTCCCGATGAAAATGACCGCAATCTTCGGGCCGTCATCAATTCCGAGGACTGCCCGGCAAGAAGTGCCGCAGATGGCGTGAGAATGAGTGCGGCGAGCGCACGCAGCGTATTTTTCGTCATGTTTGTTTTGTGTTGGTTTTTTGTATTTGAAAACCGGCGTTTGACCGGCGGTAGGCCGCCTAGCATCGCTTGTGCCTCGTTCTGTTAAGAGCGCTCCGTTTTATTCACGATCCATCTGGAACCATTATTGTATCAGCATTCCAGCGTGATGAAGATTTATGAAAATACTTTCACCATCTAAATTCTCGCCACGAAAACACAGCCGTCGTCTGTAGATAAAACACCACACTGTTTTAAATTATACACCTGCCCGCGTTTCGGCAGCAGACGATCGGCGCATACCTTCCGGCGATCTACTTTTTCTGCTCCTCGATGGACTGGATGTAACTCTGCAATGCGTCACGGAATTCCTCGGGCCACTCACCTGCGTTTGCTGCGCCGCCGGTTTTATCCACGAGGCGCGTGTTCGCTTTTTTGCCGCCGCCGGGTCCTTCGGCATTAGTGCCAGCGAGGTTGCTGGCGTTGCGCGAGGCATTGCGGCCCCCCGTGCGTGACTTGCTCATCTGCTGCATCATTTGCTGCATCTGCTTTTGCATTTGCGCCATGCTCTTGCTCTCGGATGGCTTGCCGCCCTTTTTGTCCGGCGGCACGAGGATCTCAATGATGACTCCCTGCGTCGTCACCGTCTCCTGACCTGTATCCGGCTTTCGCAACGCGCCGCCGGTTTCGCGCATCAACTCCTCCACTTTGTCGAGCAGCGGGCCGACTTCGCCCATGAATTTTCCGAACTTCGGATTCTCGCGCATCTCTTTGATTGCCCCACCGAGTTGGCCCTGCACGCCACCGAGTTTGTCTGCATCGCCAGCGTAAGTTGCGTTCGTGTCCTTCTGCTTTTCCAGATCGCCGGTCTGCTCGCGGATGCTGTCCTGAGCCACAGCAGCGCGAACCATTCCGATCATCAACTCCATCATATCGGGGTCCATCTCTTGTTCACCGCCCTTGCCATCACTCTTGCACTCGCTCTGGATCATCTCGGCCCATTTGTTGAGCTGATCGCCCCATGTCTTTGCTCGACCGACGCTCTTCATCGCGAGGTTCGCACGCACGAAACCCGCCAGATCTCCGAGTTCACCCACCACGCGCGTTTCCTCCATCTCGCTCACGACCGCCTGATATTTTTCATTCGGCACGCGACGCAAAAATCCCGTCATGTCCGTCTGGATTCCGTCCACGTCCTTTACCGCGCCGTCCTGCCGTCCAGCCACTCCTTCGAACTCCTTCTTCTCCCCATCGCCGATTTCGTCGGCTTTCAAGCCGATGGTCTTTTTGGCGAGCTTTTTGAGGCCGTCGGAAATCTGCATCTCGCTCGAAGCCGCGTGGCGCAGGCGGTTGTAGAAATTTCGCGCGAAGAGATTCTCGTTCGCCGCCTGCATCTTCGACGCCGCTTCGCGCATCGCAGCGAGCGCGTTTTCCTGATGCTCCTGCGCCTTTTTTAAATCCTGCTCGCGTTGCTGCTGGCTCTGCCCGGCCTTCGCCATCTGCTGCTGTGCGTTCTGCATTTCCGGCTGAGCTTTTTGCTGAAGCGTTTCGGCGATCTTACTCAGCTCGTTCAACGTGTCGTGCTGGATGTCCTTGTTCCGAAGCGCGTCCTTCATGATGTCGGCGATTTGCTCGTTGAGTTTTTGAAGTGCGTCCTCGTTCGTCTTTTCGCTGGCCTCCACTTTCTTGATGTCCTCGGCGGTGCGCTCGCTGTTCAGCTCCTTTTTTTTGTCGGTGATCGCCTTGCTCTCTTCGAGCGCGCGCTCTTCGTCGCGGATACGATCGTCGAGCTGCTTGAGCACTTGATCCATCCGTTCGCGCACGCGCTCGGCGTGTTTCTCGGGCGAAAGAACATAGATGGTGAGCTTGTAGGACTGGCTCGGCGCGCGTTCCGGCAGATAGTCGAGCGCGTAGCCGGTCAGCTCGACAATCGTGTCCTGCGCCACGCCAAGCTCGGCGGGCGTCCATGTGATCGGCTTGACGACTTCCCTCATCGTCTGCGCGCCGGCGATGCGCGGCATTTCACTCGGGCCGGGAGGCTGTTCCTTCTTTGCTGCGGTTTGCGATTTCCAGTCCTCCCACAGCTTGCCCACCCAATCCTTGTCGTCGCTCTTCTTCACTTCGACGTTGGTCTTTTCGCCGATGCGGCGCGTCGTCCATGCAATCCAAATTTCCTTCAGCCCGTAGTCATCGCCGCCTGCGAGCGTAAACCGCACATTTTCATGCGGCAAAATCGCGATCTCCTGCTCCTGCAAACCCTGCAACTCGATGCGCGGCTCCGCGTCCTTCGTCGTGCCGATGCGCAGCGGGTAGGGCTGCACTGGAGTGAGTCCGTAAATGTCCGTCCAGCGCAGCATGATCTCCTTGCCCAAGTCATCAAGCGGCATGACGGGCGTGGTGAAAATGTCGCCTTCCGTCTTGGCCGCAAGAGTTGTCTCGCCGACACGCAACTCGCCGCTGCCCACGTTGCGACTGATTTTCCCCTCGAACGCGACTTTACTGCCCGCGAGGAAATCCGAAGAGCTGCCGTGCATTTTCACCCGCGTCTCCGGGTAGCCAAGGTAGTCGGGCAACTGCACGCGCGCCGCGAGTTCCTTCAACTCAGGCCGGTGCAGTGGATGCACGATGATGTCCTTCAAGTAGTCGCCAAAGCGCAGGCTCAGCGTGCCCTCGCGCGTCTGGCCGGGAAATTTGAACAGCGCCTTCCCTTCCAAAACTTCAGCCGTGATCTTTGATTGCTGCGCGATCTGCACCGTCGCGCTCCCCGGCTTCCACTCCGCATCCGCACGCAGGCCGACGACGAGCGGGAACTCCTCGCCGTGCGCCACGAATAACTCATTTGGCAACTGCTCGACGGTCGTGAACGTGTAGCGCTCGATATCCGCCCACGGCATCGCCCAGCGCTGCACCGCATTCGTCGCGGCGCGGGGCAGGAAGACGAACGGCGCAGCCGTCAACGCGGTGACGAGTATCGCCGCAAACGCCCAGCGCCTCGCAGGCTTCGTGGGCACTGCCTGTTCGAAATTAAAACGCCCCGATTCCTCCGCGACCTGCCGGACTGCCGCGCGCAGCAGTGCTGGTGAAATATTTTCCGGCAACTGATCCGTCTCCGTCAGTTCGATCACGCCCTGCAAACGATCACCGAGTATGCGGAATTTCTTTTGTAGCAACTTCGCGAGCTGCGCCGGGCCGCGACGATTCCACAGCCAATACCTCGCCCACGATTGGGCAAACCACGCCGCGAGCACCGCACCACACACCGTGAGCGCCATGCGCGCTGCGATGGGCGTATTGATGAAACGGTCGGCCACGAACAGCAGGACGTAGGTGATGAGAAGTCCCGCGAGACCACCGGCACACGCGGCGATGGTCTCCATTCTCCGCAGCCGCGCTTCGTAAGAGCGGAGCTGCGCCACGAGTGAATCCGGAAGTTGGTTCGTATTCATGGCTGCTGATTTTTGCGTCGAAACGATAACGGTCTTTGCGACAAGTGAAACGGTTCTTTTGTCAGAAATTTGTTAGACATGGCCTTACACCAACCCTCCGATTTTTCGCCCGACCCAATACAGCGCGAAGAGGCCGAGCAGCGCGGCGCACCACCATTTGTCGCACCATAGTCGGAAGCGGATTTCCTCCGGTTTGCGCTCGGGCAGCAGGCTGAGGCTGTTCACTATTTGCGAGAGATCGGCGGGGCCGCCAAACTTGCCGTTCGTGAGCGCAGAAATTTCGCGAAGGATGCCGAGGTTCGCGGGCCGTCCTTCTTTTTCCAAAGTGGGCACGGACACATCGAGCGTCGCCTTCATCCGACGGCCCGCGCTCTCGCACGCGACTTCCACCTCGTATTTTCCACCCTCGCGCGGGACGAACACGCCGCTGTGGACGCCCCACTCTTCGTTCTCCGCCGCAAGCTCGATGGTCTCGCCCGTGCCGCCCGGTGCCTTCATCGTGACGCTCACTTTGCCCTGCGTGATTGGTGCGCCGAGTTTATCGAGTACGGTCGCGTTGAGGCGCACTTTATCGCCGCGCCTCGGCTGTTCTGGCGTGTAGAAAAAGCGGATGCCATCGTCCTGCGCGAGGTGGCGCTGGTGCGACATCCACCGCACGACCTGCCCCCAAAAACGATAGTGGTAAGTATCCTCCACGCCCTTGCGCCAGCGCCACGCCGAGTCGGTGCCCATGTAAAGCACTTTGCCGTTGCCCGCCGCGCGCGTGACGAGCAGCGGGATGCGCCCACTTTGATTGCGTGCCGCCTCGTGAACCGCGAGCACCTCCGCGCCGGGCCGCGCCTTCACCACCGGTGCATACCAATAAAATCCCGGCAGTCCGCGCCAGACGGCCTGATTCGCATTCGACTCACTCGCGAGCATGGTGAGCCAGTGGTCGCGTCCGCGAAAAGTCAGCTCCAGCCGGGCTTCAGCGCCGCTCGCAAAACCGCTGCCCTTCGCATAGTCCGTCTCCACCGGGATGAGATCGCCGAGCGCGGAATCAGCGAGTGATTTCTGCCTCCCGAGCGCGCCGGGGAGAAAGACGAGGCCGCTCGCTTGCTGCTCGATCAACCCCCGCAACATCGTCGCCTGCTCCGGCGAAAGCATCCCGCTTCCCACGCCCACGTCGCCGATGAAAACCACATCGTAGCCCTGCAGCTCCTCGCGCTTGTTCGGGAAACCGTTGAGATAACCCGCACCTTCGCCCATGCCGATCTGCGGATGATAGAGCACCGTGTTCACCGACACACCGGGGTCGCGCATCAACGCATTGCGCAGATAGCGGAATTCCCAGCGCGGCTGCGAATCCACCACGAGCACCTTCAGCGTTTCCTTGCGCACCGCGAGCGGGAATGTGCGCTCGTTGTTCGCCGGAAAAACCTCCTCCTTCTCCACGGGAATGCTCACTTTGAAATCGCCTGCACCCTCCGCCTGCGGCGTGAAAACGATCATCTCCTGCGTCTGCGCCATCGGCGGCAACGTCACGTTTTTCGATCCCGTCGCGCCGCCCGGCCCGCTGATGCTGATGACTGTTTTCACCTCGCGCTGAAGATGATTTTGCAGCGTCACCACCACGCTGATGCGCTCGTTCACAAGTCCGTAGGTCGGTGCGAGCACGTTCATCAATTCCACATCCGGCAGATACGTCTCGCTGCCCACGCCGACGACGAAAACTGGCACCTCGCGCTGCGCGAGCGCGCTCGCGGCGGTGATGGGCGACTTGCCGAGATTCCAGTCGCCATCCGCGAGCAACAGCACCGCGCGCAAATCTCCGTGCTGTTTCAGCGCGCGTTCGAGCGGTTCGTTGAGGTCGCTTCCGATTTCCGTTTCGGCATCGAGCTTCTTTAGATCGGCGGGCGGCACGGAGAACGGCTCCACGGTTACGTTGTATCGCTTGCCGAGCGGCTCCCAAAATTTCGCCTCCACCTGCTGCTTCACCCAATCCCCGCGCGCCGTCGTCTCCTTCTCGCCGGTGACAACGTCCTTCGTGTTCATGCTGCCCGAGCCGTCCCAGAGCACCACCACGCGCGGCTGCTCGTTGTGTTTCGCAAACACGACACGCTCGGGCCGCAGCAGCGTCAGCGCGACGAGCACTGCGATGAGCAGGCGTAGCGCGTGAAGCGCGATCAGCCCGCCATTTCTCCCCTCGCGTCGCAGCGAGCGGAAAAAGAACCAAACGCTTGCGATGAGAAACGCGCCCGCCACACCGAACACCCACGGCGCTGTATTGATCTGCCAGCCTTCGCTCATACGGCGACCTCCTCCTTTTTCTCCACCGGCTTTGCTGCGCGCGCCTTCGGTCTTTGCGGAACGAGCGTCTTGCTCGTGGCGAGCAGCATTTCGAGGCACATAAACGCCATCGTCGCGATCACCATAGCGGGCCAGATTTCGCTTTGCAGACGGTCTGCTTTCAAATCGAGCGCACCGGCGAGCACTGTCAATTTCACACCGCGCAGCAGCTCCGGCAGACGCTCGCGCGCGACGGTGTCCGCGTTGTCTTCGATGTCCGGGCGATTGAGCGCGAGGTAGAGGCCTGCGCTTTGATAAAGTCCGGCGTGCCAGCGCGGGTCGCGGCGACGATCCGTTTCGACGGAACTCCAAGTCGCATCGCCGGGCTGCCATTCACCGGCCCCGGCCATCGCGGGCGGCGCGAGCCGTGCGCCGCCAAGCGCGAGAGCACGCTGCACGAGCGGGAGAATCACGAATCCTTCGCCAAGCGTGCTCCAGTCCGCCTCCGGCAGCGTCGCGCACGCAAGCAGCGTTCCCGCGCCGATGCGCTGCCCCGTGAGAAACGGCTGCCCGTCTGCGAACGTCGCATACACATGCGACGTCTCGCCCGCGATGTGCGCGAGCTGGCGGCGCGACACTTCGAGGCGCGCGAGCGGGAGCGCGGTGCCGTTGTCGGTGTTCGAGAGCGGACCGTCGCGCTCGTCCCAGTTCGTCACGCGGAAAAGATCCTTGCCCGAATTTTCGACAGCGCCCCACGAAAGCCCGAGCGGGCCGACGACGCTCTCAGCACCGGTCGGAAATGCGAGCACCACACCGCCGCTTTCCACGAAAGCCTGGAGTTGCTTCGCCACCGCATCCTCGGGCGCTGGGCCTTGCCAGACGACGAGCGCCGTTTCCTTCCAGCGAATTCCC
>CAMBOD010000021.1 GCA_945868985.1 Prosthecobacter debontii
CGTGCGCGTGTGGGTGCATCAAAAAGAACACAAGGAACTCGAAGGCGTTCGCCGCGCTGTCGTCGAACACTCGAAACCCGGCGACTGGCTCGTCTGCTACCCCTACCAGCCCGGCTATAATGTGATGACGGATCGCCCCACCTACGAGCGCGCAATTTACAACGACAACGCCACCACGAACTCACGCTGGTCGGTCGAGACCATCGCACGCATGAAGGAAAAGCAGCCCGCAGTGATCGTCATTGATGACCGCGCGATCAACAAAGTCGAAGGCTCGCGCTTCAGTGTCTGGGCCGCGCCAGTGAGCGCTCACATCATGGCAAACTACAAACTCTGCGCTAAATTCGATACCATCGAAGTATTCGCCCGCCAAACCGGGTCGGAACCAATACAGCCATGACAAAAAAAGCCATCATCCTCGCAGGCGGATCGGGCACACGCCTGCACCCGCTCTCACGCATCGCATGCAAACAACTGCTGCCGGTCTATGACAAACCGATGATCTATTACCCGCTCGCCACACTCATGCTTGGCGGGCTGCGCGAAGTGCTGATCATTTCAACACCTAAAGATCTCCCGATGTTCCGCGATCTACTCGGAGACGGTTCGCGCCTCGGCATGCGCATCGAATACGCCGAGCAACCAAAGCCCGCCGGACTCGCACAAGCCTACGTCATCGGCGCTGATTTTGTGGGCAACGACCCATCGTGCCTCATTCTCGGCGACAACATTTTTTATGGAAAACTGGATTTCTTTCGCGACGCGCTGCGGCTCGTCGGCACGCAGGGTGGCGCATGCGTTTTCGGCTACCAAGTGAAAGACCCTGAGCGTTACGGCGTGGTGGAGTTCGGGCCGGATGGACGCGCGATCAGCATCGAGGAAAAGCCCAACAAACCGAAGAGCCCCTTCGCAGTTCCCGGCCTCTACGTCTATGATCGCGACGTGGTCGAAATCGCACGCAACCTCAAGCCCGGCGCGCGTGGCGAACTCGAAATCACCGACGTGAACCGTGAGTATCTACGGCGCGGCACCCTGCACGTCCGCGTGCTCGGTCGCGGCATGGCGTGGCTCGATACCGGCACGCAGCAAAGCCTCCTCGACGCCGGAAACTACATCGCCGCCATCGAAAACCGCCAGGGCCTCAAAATCGCCTGCCTTGAAGAAATCGCCTTCAACCAAGGCTTCATCGACCGAGCAGGTTTACAGCGCTGCATCGAAGACACCCCCAAATCCCCCTACCGCGAATACCTCGAACTCGTAGCCAGCGAAGCGCGCTAAGGACTGCTGATTTTATTCAGCTAAAACCACAATACAGGGAGAGGCTGATGTGACATTGCGAGTGCAACTCAACCCCAAGCACGGCTCATGAAACTTGGAATTCGCCCAAAAATTGGAAGTTAAAATTACGCCCCCCCTAGCTACAAACCGACCGCCCGAGCCAGTCAGAAAAAAACGCCGCGAGTTCTGCCTTGTCCGCAATCGAAACGGGTGCGCGGCCTGTTTCGACGAAGCCGAAGCCTACACCCCATGCTGCGCCGTTCACCACGCACGCATCGGTGTGGCACTCGGCAATCTGGCGCGCTGCGAGCGTGAGCGCGTTGTCACGTGTGCCGTCGAGTTCGTATTTCCAGCCGACGATCTTTGCATTGGGGAAAATCGCGCGGAGTCGCGGGAGGACTTTCACGGTCGGTTCGAGGGTGAGGGTCAGTTCGCCGCTGCGCGTGGGGATTTTTGCCGCGTCGGGCGACGTGCAATCGGCGGCACACACTTCCTTCACTCGATAATCGCACAACGCCGCCGCATGAAAGACGGCATCAGCCGCACCGGCCTCGGCCTCCAGCTTCCGCAGCAGATCATCATTGGTGGAAAACGTGACTATTTTTGCCCCCGCCGCTGCGACCTGCGCCGTGGCGCCCTCGCCTTTCAGGCAAAGCACCGTGTGCCCGGCGCGGGCAAGCGCAGCCGACAGAACGAGACCCAGTTCGCCGGTGGAAAAATTCGTGAGCCGTCGGACTTGATCGATCGGCTCATAGCTCGGCCCGCAGGTGACAATGACTCGCATGACTGCAGTCTTGGATTACGAAACGCCGCGAGTAAAGTGCCGCCATGGATCGACCAACCGCCAGCCAGCAACTCCGCGAGCACTGCAACACCGTCGCCGTCGCCGTGATGAAAATGCACCCACCCCTCAACGCCCTCGGCGACGACGCCACAAAAGGCGAAATCGTGAAGGCACTCTACGAAGTGACGAAGAACATCGAGGTCGTAAAAAAACAGGTGATGCGGCTGGAGAAACGCGACGACAGCACGCTTACGTAGCAGGCGCAGCTTTCGCGAGCGCCGCTGTCGTCCACACGAGCGGGTAGAGCTTTTCGTGATACCAGAGCTTCGCAAAATAGAAGCCAATCGGTGAGGGATCGCGCCACGCCCCGCTTTCCACACGCGTCACCAGCCACTCCACTCCGCGCTGAAACACGCCGACGTGTTCCGTGCCCGCGAGCGCCTCGACTGCGAGCGCCGTTTCCTCCGTGCTCGAAACCACGCCACGCACGCCACCCCAGCCGCCGTCGTCATTTTGCGCGCAAGCAATCCACTCCGCGCCGCGCCGCGCGAGTGCCGCAGCACCGCGCTCATCCGCCTCGGCGACTTCGCGCAACGCGGAAACCACCATCGCCGTGCCGTAGAGCGGATTTTCGTCGTCGGGCGCGTGCTCATTTCCAAACCACAGCGGCACCCACGACCCATCGGCACGCTGCGTCTTTTTCAAAAAAGCCAGCGCACGCGCAGTCGCACGCGCAAGGCGCGGTCGATCATCAGCCGCAACGAGAGTCCGCCACGCATTCCACGCGCGCAGTGTGTGTGCAGTGAGATCAGGCGAACTGCGATCAAACGGCAGCGCGCCCCAACCACGGCAAAAAGTCGGGATACCGCCGTCGCTGTTTTGCAAACCGAGCAGCCACCGCACACCCGTGCAGCCTGCGACCTGCGTGATTTCATCCACCGCACCGAGGCGTGTGAGCGCGAGCAGCGCGCCGGGCGTGTCGTCTGCGTCGGGCACACCACCGGGCAAATCCGTCCACGCCCAACCGCCGGGCGCGGCGTGCGTGTAGGGATGCTCTGCGTGCCATTGCTGGCCGAGCAACCACTCGCGCAAAGTGAGCCGTTGTTCCGGCGAAAGCGTACGCGGCGGGAGCGCTTTGATGGCGAGAGTCGTCGTCCACGTCGCGAGGTTCGTATCAATCGCCCAACTGCCGTCCGTGCGCTGCGACGCGGCGAGAAACTCCACGCCCTTCCGCGCAACGACGTGTTTGCGGAGCCCCATCGCCGCGAGACTCATCGTCACGAACGACGTCAGCGGCGTGGCTTCGAGAAAGCCGCCATTCACCGGCTGGATCGCTTCCAGCACACGCAGCGTCTTTTTCTTTGTCAGTGCGCGCAGCAAGCGTGTGAGTGGATTCCACGTCGGCGCGTGGTGGTGAATCACCTGCCCAATCGCAATTAGCGCTGGCAGCGCGTAGCTCACCACAGGCAATCTCAGCAGACCCCACAGACGGTGCGAAACCGCAGCCAGCTCGAACGGCAACTTCGGCACGAGCTTCCATTCGATGCGTCCCGCCAGCGCGAGCGTCATGAGGATCGGCGCCGAGAAAGTGCGATCCTTTCCGTAGCGTGCAGCGATGCGTTGCGGGAGTGTCGCCCGCTCTCCGAGCCATCGCTGCGCCTTTTCTATCGTGTTGTAGAAATCTTCATCTGCTCGCGCCGCGCCAAACGCCGCCCAGCATAGCGCAGTCGTGGAAATGTTCGACTTGCTCCGCGTCGTGTCCCCCCACCCGCCGTCCACATTTTGATTCTCCGCAATCCAGCGCAGCCCGCGTGCGATCAACGCCGCGTTTGCCGCGCGACCTACAGTCGCCAGTGCCGTGACTGCCGTCGCCGTGCTCAGCGCGCTGCTGGAAAGTTCGCCCGTCCAAAATCCCTGCGGCCCCATGTCGGCCATCAATGCCCCAGTCACCGTGTGCAGAGCGGCGCGCAACCTTTCATCCGTCATCCTTAATCCTGCATCCAAGCTACACCACCTTGTCTTGATCGCGCTTTCGCGCCGGGAGAATCGCACACGCATCCTTGCAGCCGAAGATTCGACTGATGCGCAACCGATGCCGGCTCACCCACGCATACACACGCTCCGCGATCCAAATCACACCCGGCACCCAAAGAAACAACGCCACCGGAACCATCAGCGGCAGCCGCATCCCGACAAACCGAATGCAGCGCGCACCGCGATAAACGCGCCCGTTTTTCGCAACGCAGTGCATCGCCTCCAGCAGCGCCTCGCGCGAAAGCTGCGGCGCGATTTCCGCCGCGCGCGGATCGGTCAGCGGCACGAGCGCGAGTTTTCCCAGCCAATCGAGCCACGTCAGCAACTTCATCTGGAAGATGCAGAGCGGACATTGGTCGTCGTAGAGCACGAGATGCTGTTTCACGCGGGCACCTTACATGGCCGCTGCGGTTTGTCGCGCATTTGCTTCGGTCTGCGCTCGGGCCTCAATACGATGGACAATTTCTCCGCGCGTCTTGTTTACTCGCGCCGTGAAACAACTCCGTCTCGATGCACTCCTCTCTCGCTTTGGCTACTGCTCGCGTAGTGAAGCGCGTGCGTGGTTGAAAGCGGGGCGCGTCCTCGTCAGCGGCGCACCTGTGAAATCACCGAGCGACAAAGCCGTGCCCACGAACGTGCTCGTGGATGGCGAACCCATCGAACATCCGCACGGACTACTCGTGCTTTTGCATAAACCCGCCGGGCTCGTCTGCACACACGACGAAGGCGAAGGCCCGACGATTTACGACATCCTCCCACCGCGCTGGCTGCAAAGAAACCCGCCCGTCACCAGCATCGGGCGGCTCGACAAAGACACCACAGGCGTCCTGCTTCTCACCGACCTTGGCGAGATCGTGCATCGCTGGACTTCACCCAAACACAAAGTCCCTAAACTCTACGAAGTCACCGTCAGCGCCGAACTTCCGCCCGGACTCGTCGATCTGTTTGCGAGCGGCACACTCATGCTCGAAGGCGAAGATAAGCCATGCCTTCCGGCGAAACTCGAAATCCTCGGCACACGCGAAGCCCGGCTCGAAATCACCGAGGGCCGCTATCATCAAGTGAAGCGAATGTTCGCCAGTCAGGGCTGTCCCGTCGTGCGCCTCCATCGTTCGCGTTTCGGCGAATTTGACCTCGCGGGACTCGCTCCCGGCGAATGGCGGGTGCTTGCTACGCCGCCCGATTCACCGCGCTGAGCACGGCTTTGATGGATGCGAGTTCGATGTTCGTATCCACACCTGCTCCCCATTTCACGCGGCCATCGGTGAGCTTGATTTGGATGTAGGCAATCGCGCTCGCCTCCGAGCCGGAGCTGAGCGAGTGCTGTTTGAAATTGGTCACCTCAAACGCAGGCACGCCATTCGTAGCGAGTGCGTGGACGAAACCCGCGATGGGGCCGTTGCCTTCACCCGTCAGCTTCACCTCGCGCCCCGCGTTGCGCACGGACGCGCGACAGTGAAAGATGCCGTCCACTCCGTCGGCGTGAAAATGAATCAACTCCCACGGCGTCGTGCGTTCAACGTATTCGCGCCAGAACATCGCGCGGAGTTCGTCGGCACGGACTTCGCGCCCCAGCGCGTCCACGAGATCGTTGGCGATGGGGCCGAATTCGCGCTGCATATCCTTCGGCAGTTCGATGCCAAATTCGCTCTCCAACAAATACGCGACACCGCCTTTTCCGCTCTGTGAATTGACGCGGATCACCTCGCGGTATTCGCGTCCGAGATCGCTGGGATCCACGGCGAGATACGGCACGTCCCAATGTTGCTTGCCGCCATTTTTCTCCCACTCGGCGAGTCCTTTTTTGATCGCATCCTGATGCGAGCCGCTGAACGCGGTGAAGACCAGTTCGCCCGCGTATGGCTGGCGTGGCGGGACGGTCATGCCGGTGCAGTGCTCGAACATTTCCAGCAATTCGCTGAGCCGCGAAAAATCCAATCCCGGCGCGATGCCGTGCATGTAGAGATTCATAGCGACGATCACGATGTCGAGATTGCCCGTGCGCTCGCCATTGCCAAAAAGCGTGCCCTCGACGCGATCCGCGCCTGCGAGCAAGCCCAACTCCGTCGCGGCGACGCCGGTGCCGCGGTCATTGTGCGTGTGGAGTGAAATGATGAGCGATTCGCGATTGCGAATGTTGCGGCAAATCCACTCGATCTGATCCGCATACACGTTCGGCATCGCGACTTCCACGGTGTCGGGCAAATTGAGGATCATCTTCCGCTGCGGCGTCGGCTGCCACACGTCCATCACCGCCTCGGAGATTTCCTTCGCAAACTCGACTTCCGTCGCGCTGAAACTCTCCGGCGAATACTGCAAAGTCACCTCCGTGCCCTTCAAGCGCGGCAGACGATCCTTGATCCACTGCGCGCCCTGCCGGGCAATCTGCACGATCTCCTCCTTCGTTTTTCCAAAAACCACGCGGCGCTGCGCGGGCGACGTCGAATTGTAGAGATGAATGATGCAGCGCTTCGCACCGATGAGCGACTCGACCGTGCGCTCGATCAAATCCTCCCGCGCCTGCACGAGCACCTGGATGGTCACGTCATCGGGAATGCGGCCCTCCTCGATGAGGTGCCGGTTAAATGCAAACTCGGTGTTCGACGCAGCGGGAAAGCCGACTTCGATTTCCTTGAAGCCGCATTTCACGAGCGCCTGAAACATTTCGAGTTTCTGGGCGACGTTCATCGGCACGGCGAGCGCCTGATTTCCGTCGCGTAAATCCACGGAGCACCAGATCGGCGCATGGGTGAGCGAGCGGTTCGGCCACTGGCGATCCGGCAATTGGATCAACGGAAACGGACGATATTTTGAAGAAGGATTGGAAAGCATTGGTGTGAGTAAAATTTGCGGGAATTTTCAAGAAGCCAGCTCTCGTCCGCAGCAAGCGCCAGCCGAATTTACGCGAGACGGCTCCCCGGCAGGGCGCGCTAAAGGCGCCCGGTAAAACCGGGGAGCAGCGTAAGTCGGCTGGTCAGCAGGAAAGTCACGCCGCCCACATAGCAGGGCGCAGAAGGAACGCAACACTGCGGCTACATTTAAGGAACCGCAGATTCCGCAGATAGACGCAGATTGAAAGACGAGAACCGTGTCGCGGCCGAATAACGAAACCACATTCACCCATCCTTACTCGCAAAACTCGCGGGCGAGTGTATCTCCACGCCCTCGATAGTTTGGCCGTAGAACGATCCGAAGTGCGTTTTGTCTCCCGTCAGCAAAATTTTGCACCGATGCTGGATTGCGGCGGCCAGCACTGGCCGGTCTTTTTCCGGCAGGCCCGGTGCGAGGTCGGCCCTCAGCGGCCCGCTGGCTTTTGCAGAGGCTTCCACGTCCTCCATCACTTTTTCGAAATCCCCCATCGCCGCCGGGAACTTCGCCTCCAGATTCCGCCGTGCTTCACCCACCACATACCCATCTGCCACCAGCGTGTGCCCGCTGCTTTTCAGCGCCGCGAGGAAGACCCTCACGGCTCCACTGCTCTTGGCTGCGGAAAAGAGGATATTTGCATCCAAAAACACCCGCATACCTTCCTACTTCACGCTTCTCTTGGTCAGCACTGCCGCCAGCTCGGCTTCCGCTGCGTCAAATTCCGCCAGTCGTTCCGGCGTGTAGATCTCCACTGGCAACGTCACGGCTGGTCGCAGAAGGATACCCTCCGGCGTGGTTTCAGCGATGAGGGTGTCTTGCGGTCGGATCCCCGCTTCCTTCCGCATTTCTACAGGCAGAACGATCAGACCGCGTCCCGAAACTGAAATCGTAGCTTGCATGGTCAAAAGATGCAGCAAAGCAGAAATTCTGCAAGGCAATCATCCGTAAAAGGAGCAGGAAACGGATTCGTTTTTCAACGAACGCGCTACCGCTCCGGCTGCAAAAGTTCGGGCGGGACTTCCACTACTTCGAGTGTCGTCTTCGCTTCACGTCCTCCGCGCATGATGACGACTTCCACTTTTGCGCCGATTTCCAATCCGGCGATCTGTTTACGCAGTGACATCACGTCGCCCACATCGTTGCCGTTGAATTTGCGCAGCACATCGCCGGGTTGCAGTCCGGCGAGTTCGGCGGGCGAGCCGCGCATGATCTCGGTGATGATGGCACCGCGAGTATCCGGGACGCCGAAGCTTTGCGCGAGCCGGGGTGTGACAGCTTGCAAGCCCACGCCAAGCCAGCCGCGCACCGCTCGTCCACGACTGATGATGGCGTCCATCACGCGGCGCACGGTATTCGCGGGAATCGCAAACGAGATGCCCTGAAATCCACCGGTGCGACTGTAGATGGAGGAATTGATACCGACGATTTGGCCGCGAATATTCACGAGCGGCCCGCCCGAGTTTCCGGGGTTCACCGCTGCGTCGTGCTGGAGCACCTCCACGCCGCTGTCGTTCGCGGTGCGGCGACCCTTCGCGCTCACGACGCCGCGCGTCACGGTTTCATCAAGGCCGTAGGGATTGCCGATGGCGAAAATCTGCTGCCCGACGCGCAGGTCATCGCTGTCACCGAGCGGCAGTGCCTCGATGTTTTTTTCCTCAATTTTCAGCACCGCGATGTCTGTCGTAGGATCACTGCCGATGAGTCGCGCGGCGACGTTGCGTCCGTCGGGAAGCTGCGCGCGAATTTCCGTCATGCCCGCGATGACGTGGTGGTTGGAAATGATGTGCCCCTCTTTCGACACGATGACGCCGCTGCCGAGCGAAGTGCTCTTTGCTTTCTGCGCACGCTGGCGACCCAGCAGCAAATCCTCGATGGTAAGCGGCACCTGCTGGAGCACAGTGCGCGATGACGTGATGCTCACCACGCTCGGCACCACGCTTTCGATGAGCTTGGTGTATTCCGAATCAATCGCTGCAAGCACCTTCACGTCTTCAAGGTTGAGCTTCGGCGCCTCCACGGGTGTGAATTTTTCCGGCGCTCGCGTCACGTCGCGGTGATCCAGTCGCCACCAAAAGTAGCCGACGAGGGTGCCTATGATTAAAAAAAGAAAGAGGCGGCGCGGTTGATTCATCGGAGCTGCATGAGGTCTTTGCACAGAGAGTCACAAACATCGCGAAAATGTGGAGGGTATTTTTCTGGCCGGTTGCGGAAAGAGGTGCGGCTTGACCCACCCGCTCACGCTGATAACGCACTTCACGTCATGTCCGACTCCGCCGATCTTTCCGCCGACGCCTTGCAAATTCCGGGCGATCCCGCCGCCAGCCCGTTCAAGCTCGTGCTCGACCCGACGATGCGCGAACGGCTGCGCAAGGCGCTGCTTGATTTGATCGATAACCACGATCAAGAGCTGGCGAAATATGCCGCCGAGGGATTTCTGGAACTCGATAGCTGCAAGGAATACGTCGAACTGTTCGCGCGCTATTTGCGCGACACGATGGGATCGAAAGACGGCGTCGCTTTTCTGCTCAACGCCTGTGGCTTTGCAGTCCCGGCGGAGGAGGTGGATCTCAACCGGCAGACTCGCTGGAAGGTGCAGCGGTAGGCGAAGCAATACAGTAGATTTTTCACCATGAAGAGCATGAAGGACATGAAGGGGGAGTAGGAGTGCCGGTAGTCTTTCCTAATCTTCATGCTCTTCATGGTGAAAAATTCGCGGCTCAGAGCACGAAGCTTTTCAGCCCGTCCTTCAGCCGCTTCACATTGAAATTGATCAGGAACCCCTGCCGGATGCCGGCCAGCTTCATGTAGCTGAGCAGTTGAGCTTCGTGGATGCCGAGTAATTGCTCCACACTTTTCAGTTCGAGGATGATCTCATTTTGCACAAGCACGTCCACGCGATAGCCGCAGTCCAGCCGGATGCCCTTGTAATCCACTGGCAGCGGATGCTGGAGAAGAAACTGGATGCCGTTCATCTTGAGTTCGTGCGCGAGGCACTGCTCGTAGGTAGATTCGAGCAACCCCGGCCCCAAGGCGCGATGCACCTCTATCGCACAGCCAATGACGCGATTCGAAAGTTCACTGAATTCCATGGTTCGTTTTTACACCATGAAGGACATGAAGAGCATGAAGATTCGGAAAAAACATCGGCCACGCCTGCTCTGCCCTTCATAGCCTACAGGCTATTCGTGGTGCCACCCCGCTCTTTTTTACCATGAAGGGCATGAAGGAACAACGGGGCGTGAGTCTTTCAAAATCTTCATGCTCTTCATGCCCTTCATGGTAAAAAATCGTCTGCATCGTTCCGGCTAAGGGCGTTCACAGCCACGACCCACTCGGCGACGGGCTTCCCGCCGAGCAGATGTTCGCTCAGCACGCGCTCGAAACGCTCGACCGACATCGCGCCATACCACACGCCCTCGGGATACACCACGAGCCACGGCCCGCCGGTGCAAATGCGAAAGCACTGCGCCTTCGTCCGCATCGCGCGCAGGCCGGTTTCGCGAACGCGGCGCTTGATGTGCTCCCACACGACCTCGGCATCCGCAGGCGCGCAGCAGTCCGGCCCGATGCAGAGAAAAAGATGCCGCTCGGCGGTGGCGATGGTTGCTTTGGTGAGGCCTGCTTGGAGCGCGTCGGACATGGGCGCAGCGTAACGGCAACAACGTCCGCGCAAAGACACAAAGACGCGCTTTCCGTGGGGGCGGCGTTCCGCTTAGCTCCGCGCATGAAATTGTCCGCCGTCCTTTTCTGCCTCCTCGCCGTCACCACTTTCGCCGCGGAGACACCAGTCATCCGCGTGAAGGTTTCCAGCAAATACACCATCGCACTTTCCGGCCTCGGCGGTGCCGACGGCGACACACTGCGAAAAGACCTCACGCTCTCCGGCTACTTCAATGTGGCCAGCGGCGCGGATGCCGAATTCGCGGCGAAGATGAGCGGCGAGCAGGGCGTCGTGACCGACCAGGGCGGCAAGGTCGTCCTTTCAAAAAGCTACGGCGGCTCGGGACGCGCGCGCATCCATCAATTCGCCGACGACATCGTGGAGACGATCACCGGCAATCCCGGCATCGCCAGCAGCAAGATTGCATTCGTCGCCAGTCGCACCGGCAAAAAAGAAATCTACACGTGCGATGCCGACGGCTCGAATCTCGTCCAGCTTACGCGCGACGGCGCGATTGCCGTTTCGCCCAACCTCAGCGCAGATGGACGCTCGCTGCTCTACACCGGCTACCAAAGCGGCTACGCGGACGTTTATCGCATCGAACTCGGCAGCGGCTCGCGCTCGCGCATCATGAAATATCCCGGCACCAATTCCGGCGCGACGTTTTCGCCGAATGGCGGGAGCATCGCAGTCACGCTCAGCAAGGACGGTAACCCCGAACTTTACGTCACCGGCAGCGGCGGTGGTGGCGCGCGACGGCTCACGCGCACGCCGGGCGTCGAGAGTTCGCCCACTTGGTCGCCCGATGGAAACGAGATCATCTACAGCAGCGACGACGGCGGCACTCCGCAACTTTACCGCATCGCAGCAGGCGGCGGCACGCCACAGCGACTCTCCACCGGCTTCAGCTACAACACCGAGCCGCAGTGGTCGCCCGATGGTAAAAAAGTCGTCTTCAACACCCGCAGCGGCGGCTCATTCACCGTCGCCGTGCTCGATCTCGCCGCCGGCGGCGTGCGCACGCTCGGCGAAGGCGAAGACCCCGTGTGGGGCGCGGATTCACGCCACATCCTCTGCGCAGGTGGCGGCTCACTCATCCTCCTCGATACGCAGACCAGCACCCGCACCACGCTCATCGGCGGACTTGGAAAAATCAGCGAACCGACCTGGTCGCGCTAAGAGAATTGGGGAGTGGGGTGGCCAACGGGATTCGAACCCGCAACAACCAGAATCACAATCTGGGACTCTACCATTGAGCTATGGCCACCATTTTAGAGGGGCTGGACTGATAGCAGAACGAACGCGCCTGCCAAGGGACAAAATTGGGATCGTGTTTCGCGGACGATGGAAGCTATTTCATAGCTCTTTGCACGTGGACAACAGAACTGCGGTAATCCACAACTTTGTGAAGCCGCTGCGCCTCCGGAAAAAATGACCCAAATCCAATAACTATCGAACGTTTATGACACCTACTCCTCACAAAACATCCGCAACGCTTGCACTGATTGCCGGACTTTTTCCGTTCATTTCTACGACGTCTGTAAACGGAGCGACATGGGCGGAGTCGTTTGAGGGCAGGTTTGCGAGAAACTATTTCGTCGAGCCTCAGGATATGAACGGAGGCTGGAGCAACTTGAGAATCAATCCTGCCGCCGGCTATTTCGGCAGCGCCGGTGAGGTCAACATTGTCAAAACGCCCGCCAGCATTGGCAATGGGGCGATGAAATGTGTGCGAACACAGCAAGGTCGCCGTATGGAATTTGAACTGGTGAATCGCGATGAAAACGACAGTCCGCGTGTGAATCAACATTGCTGGGCAGCCGTCAGCATTCTGGTCCCGGCGGCCAGCATCACGCATTCAGGAATGGTGATTCAGTGGCATGGTGGATTCCCCGGAAAAGCCCAGGGACAGGAATACGCGCAAGGCCCGGAGGCGTGCCTGCGACTCGATAATGGGCAGTTCACTTTTCATACAAACTTCAAGGAATCCAAACAGACCGCACCGGGCAGCAGAGTGGCGAAATTGGTGGAAAAGGCACAGCCGGGGCAATGGTATGA
>CAMBOD010000022.1 GCA_945868985.1 Prosthecobacter debontii
CACGAAACTGAGCATGGACATCTCGTATCGCCAAGAAATCTCGGCGCTCGCGTGAGGCGCACTCCGTAAAATTCAAAATTACGGAGTGCGCCGTCACATCGCGCTACTTCTTCTCTTTTGCCTGCGTGCATTTGCAAATCCACTCGGGAGCTTTGCATTTCTCACACTCGGCTGTGTCATATTGCAGTCGTGCAGTGATGGCCTTGGCCTTGGCGTCCGCCTTGAACTGAACGATAAGCCACTCGCCAGCTTTCACCGTCGGCACGACGAATTTGCCGTCCACTTTCTCGACAGTGAGTTTTTCAGCCTTTGCGCTTGGGCCGCCGCTTGCGGTGAGCGTCTGATCTGCGAGCGCGACGGGCTTCATGTCTTTGTCGAGCACAGCAATGACGAACTTGCCGTCCTTAACGGTGACTTCGCCATGCATGGTTTCGTTTTTCGAGAACTCAAGAATGCGACCGCCGTTGGGTCCGAGTTCGACTCCGCCATGCGCAAGTGCGCTGACGGTGATTGCGAGGCTGCCGAGCAGCGCGAGGATGTGTGTTTTCATTTTTTTGTTTTGGGTGTGTTGTTTTGTCGTTCCGAGGAAATTTTATTGGGCGGCCGCGGCTCCGGCTTCCAGCGCACGCTTTGCGGCTTTTCGGCCAAAGAGCCAGAAGACGGCGGGTGTGACTGCGAAGTCGAGCAGGGTGCTGGTGACGAGCCCGCCGACGATGACGACGGCGACTGGGTGTAGGATTTCCTTGCCCGGCTGGTCACCCGCTAGGACGAGCGGGATGAGGCCGATGCCCGCCGCGAGGGCGGTCATAAGCACGGGGACCATGCGCTCTTTTGTGCCGCGAATGATCATGGCTTTCGTGAAGCCTTCACCTTCGTGCTTCATGAGGTGCAGGTAGTGGGAGAGCATCATGATTCCGTTGCGCGCGGCGATGCCGCCGACGGCGATGAAGCCGACGAGTGTGGCAATCGATATGTTGTTCAGTTTCCAATAGGTGAAGGCGAGTCCACCTACGAGCGCGAGCGGGATATTGAGCATCACCTGTCCGGCGAGCGCAGCGCTCTGGAAGTAGCCGTAGAGCAGAAAGACGATGATGAGGAGAACCACGGAACTGAGGATGGCGATGCGCTTGGAAGCGTCGCGCTGGGCGAGGAATTCGCCCTCAAAGGTGACGAAGTAACCCTCTGGCATTTTCACTTTTTCAGCGACGCGCTTTTGGAGTTCGACGACGAGCGTGCTCACATCGCGGACGGTGGGTTTGATGGCGAGAGCGAAGCGGCGCTGGGCGTTTTCACGGAAGATAACGTTGGGGCCTTTCGCTTCGCGCACATCGGCAATGAGGCGGAGCGGGATGCGCTGGATACCACCTGCGCCATCAGAGACTTCTATCGGTAAGTCTGCGAGCTTGTCCGGCGTTTCTCTCCACTCCAGCGGCAGACGGATGACGAGATCCACTTCACGCTGCCCCTCGCGGAGCGCGGCGACGTTTTCGCCGCCAATAAGTTTGGATAGTGTTTCGTTCAGCTTGCCCGGCGTGATGCCGTAGGCGGCACAGCGCTCGCGGTCGGGCTCGATGCGGAGTTGGGCGATGACGCTCTGCTGGTCGAGTTTGCAGTCGGCAAAGCCTGGGATAGTTTTTGCGACGCTCTGTATCTCAACGCCGAGGGTGCGCAGTTTCTCGAGGTCCGGCCCGAAAACCTTGATGGCCACGGGCGCGGAGACGCCGCTGAGCATGTGGCCGATGCGGTCTGCCAGCGGTCCCATGACGACACTGAAGGTGCCGGGGACGCCCTGCACTTTCTTCCGAATGTCGGCAAGGATCTCGTCGCGGGTGCGCTTGCTCTTTTCATCGCGGAAATCCACGTCGAACTCCGCCGTGCTCACGGGCACGACGTGGTCGCCGCGTTCGGCACGACCGAGACGCCGCCCGACTTTTTTCACCTCAGGAATGGTGAGTAGTTGTTGCTCGATCACATCGGCGATGTTGTTCGTCTCATCGAGCGAAGTGCCGGGCGCTGCGGTCATGGCGATGAGCGCGGTCTGCTCGCGGAATGTGGGTAGGAAGTCTTTGCCCATTTGCGGATAAAGCAGAAACGCGCCGACCATCATCATGCCGACGATTCCGAGCAGCAGGAACGGTTGCGAGAGGCCGAAGCGGAGGAATGTTTTCTCCAGCAGCCATTTCATGCTGCGGGTGATGAATCCATCCTGGTGCGCGTGACCTTGCTTTGGGCGGATAAGGACGGAGCAGAGCACTGGAATCACCGTGAGCGACACGACAAACGAGGCGATCATCGAGACAATGGTGGCGATGGCGATGGGTGAAAACAGACGCCCCTCGACGCCGCTCAGACCCAGTAATGGAAGGAAGACAAGGATGATGAGAACCGTGGCGTAGAGAATGGAGTTCCGCACCTCGCCGGATGCGCGAGCGATGACTTCTAGCCGTGGTTTTGGCGCTGCGAGCGCCGCGTTTTCGCCCAGTCGGCGGAAGACGTTTTCCACATCCACAATCGCATCATCCACGACCATGCCGATGGCGACGGCGAGGCCGCCGAGCGTCATTGAATTTACGGAAACGCCGAACCATTTGAACGTGAGAATCGTGATTCCAAACGAGAGCGGAATCGCGGTGAGCGTGATGAACGTGGTGCGGAAGTTGAGCAGAAAGAGGAACAAAACTACAGTGACCATCACGGCGCCCTCGGCGATGGCATTCTTCAAATTACCGATGGCGGTTTCGATGAAATCCGCCTGCCGGAAAAGCAGCCGGGCCTCGACGCCATCGGGCAGCGTCTTTTGCAACTCGGCGACGGCGCTTTCTACTTTCGTCGTGAGCGCGACGGTGTCGAAGCCGGGGGATTTTGTGATGCTCATAATCACCCCACGCTTGCCGTTCACGCTGCCGTCGCCGCGCATCGGCTCGATACCCCAATCCACCTTCGCCACGTCGGCGATGGTGACGCTGCGGTCGCCGTTTTTTTTCACCACCGTGCTGGCGATGTCTTCGAGTTGCACAGTCATGGCGAGATTGCGCACCATGATTTCAGTGGTGCTGCTGTTGATGAATCCGCCGGTGGTATTCACCGCGGACTCGCGGGCGGCGGTTTCCAGTTCCTCAAAGGTGACGCCGTGCGCGGCCATGCGATTCGGCTCGGGCATGACCTGCACTTGCTTGATACCGCCGCCCATGTTGAGCACCTCGGCGATGCCTGCGATGCTTTGCAGACGCGGGCGGATGGTCCAGTCGGCCAGCGTCCGCACGTCGCGCGGGAGCGTTTTACCATCGCGACTGCTCACACCGACGAGCGCAATCTCGCCCATGAGAGAAGCCGCTGGGGTGAGGAACGGCTCGACTCCGCGCGGCAGCGAGCCGCGCACGCCGGCGAGCCGTTCCTGCACAAATTGCCGCGCTTTATAAATGTCCGTGCCCCAATCGAACTCCCCATAAACGAGCGAGAGCGACACGTCGGAATTCGATCTCAGCCGCGTGAGTCCCGCGACGCCAAGCAGCGACCGCTCGATGGGCTGGGTGATGTTAATTTCCACCTCCTCCGGCGCGAGGCCGGGCGATTCTGTGAGGACGATGACGGTGGGCTTTGTGAGGTCAGGCAGCACCTCGACAGGCAGCTCCAGCGTCGTCTTTACCCCCATGACCATGAGCACCAGCGCGAGCGCGATAACGACGGCGCGATTGTGCAGCGCGAAGCGGATGAGTTTATTCAGCATGGCTAGTGCGTATCCACTTTAACTACCTCATCGCCTTTGGCCTTCCGCAGCATGGCAAGGACGAGCAGCACTAGCAGCAGTCCGTTTGAAATGAGCGAAAACATCGTGAGTGCCGAGATGCCGTGGTGTGCGTGTCCTCCGTCAGCGACTGCTTTCGCTTTTTGCCCCGCCGTCATCTCGCTTCCATCTTCGTTGTGCTCGTGGCCGTGAGCGGCATCGAGAGCGGACTTTAGCGAAACGCTGCCTTTCCCTGCGTATGCCAGCGAATAGGCCCCGGTGGTAACGACTTCATCGCCCGCCGTGAGGCCGCTGGTCACCTCTACAAATTTGTCATTCATCGCCCCGATCTGCACCGGCACACGGACGAAGGTGTGCTTGAGCAAGGTGTCGTAATGGCGGCGATAGACGGTGCGATTGGTCACATCCCCTTGCAGCGCAAGGCGCGGGATGCTCATCACGTTTTCCCGCCTAGAGACGATGATGGAAAACTCGGCACGCATGCCAGGACGCAGCGCGTAGTCTTCATTCGGGAGGTGAAACGCGGCTTCGATCGTGCCGGTCTTTGTGTCCACTTCTGCGCCGATGTGCGCAAGCTCTGCGGTGAACTCTTTCCCTCCCGCTGCGAGCACACGGATGCGTGCGCGCATTCCTTCTTTCAGCTTCGCGGCAAGATGCTCGGGCACCGAAGCCGTTGCGTGAACGGTGGAGAGGTCCAGAATCTCGATCAGTGAATTGGACAACTCGACCGGCTGTCCCTCGACGACATTTACCGCGCTCACGATGCCGCTAATGGGCGCAGGAATGCGGATGCGCGGCGGCGGGTCGCCGGGTTGCCTGCTCTCGATGACTAACGCCTCGGATGCCATTTTGATTGGTGTATCAATGTGCGCCTCGACGCTGACTACGCGCCCCGGCACACGACTGCTGACCACCGCGCGTTTACCCGGCGCGACATTGATGCGGCCAAGTGTGAAAACGGTTTCTTCAAAGTCCGTCTCCTCCGCTTCGACCGTTTCAATCTTCAGGTTTTTTTCTCCCGTTTCGTCGAGGATGACGGTCGCAGCAGCCTCCTCCGGCGAGACAGCAGCAAGCAACGGTGCAGCCGCGAGGAGCACGGCGGAAAGGATGGTGAGTTTTCTAATCATGGAAGTTTGTTGAGGGTTGGGTTCAGAGGTTCACGTCCGTTACTTTCAGCAGGCGCATGGTGACGAAGTAGAGCGCCACGGTGAGCGCCACGCCCGCCGTGAGCGCGGGCCAGAACGAATGCACAATGCTCGCGGCGGTGTTGTTGCGTTTCGCAAGCTCCGAGACGGCGACGATGATGCCGCCGCTGAGCACTGCTTTTGTGGTGAGAAAGAGTGCGCTCATTTTTTTGGCGAGGGCGTCGCGCCCGTCGCAGTTTGGTGTTTCACCCGCGCGAGGTGGTAGTCGCGGAGCGCGTCGAGGCGCTGCGACTCGAGTTCAAATCGCCGCCCGCGTGCGCGGATGACTTCCGGCAGCGGCGTCAGCCCGGCGGCGTAGTTGCCGCGGAGCTGTTCCTCGATCTGCTTCGCAGCGGGGATGAGTTTGCCATCTATGTCTGCGACGATTTTTGCGAGCGCGGCCATCTCGCCTCGTGCGGCGACGATCTCGGCGCTGGCTTGCGCGGCGACCGCTTCGATTTCCTTTTCCCTGCGCTTCGCGGCGGCGGTGGCTTCGCGGATTTGGCCTTCGTTCTTATTATAGAGCGGGAGCGGCAGGCTGAATTTCAACCCGAGCATTGTGTCGCGCTCGAAGCCATCCGGTGCGTCCTCCGCAAGTTCGTGAGTCGCCATCAGGCCTGCGCTGAAATCCTCCCACTTTCCCGCCTTGGCCAGCGCGACGTTTTGCTTCGCAGCTTCCGCGTTCGCCTGCGCTGCGCGAATGTCACCACGCCCCACGACGCTCGCACCCTTCGCGGGCAGTGCGCCCGGGTCGCTGAGCACCCCGTTGATGTTCACGGTATCCCGAGTGCCCACGCCGAGCAAAGGGCGCAGCGTGCCGAGTAGGATCGCCTTCTCGACATCGAGCATGAGCACCTGCGTGCCCATCTGCTTCGATTCCAACTCCACCTGCGCCGCATCCACTGCGGAGGCTTCACCGGCTTGCACTCGCTTGGACATAAAGGCGATCAGTTCCTCACTGTTTATGATCTGTTGGCTGCGCAAATCGCGCTCTTTTTCCAACGCGAGCAGGCTCACGGCGGCTACCCGCACCTCGCCCGCGAGACGGCGCTCGGCATCGCGCACCTCGGCGGCGGCGGCGGCGAGTTGCGCGCGGGAGACTGCTTTTTCCAATGTGAGGCGCGCGGTGCGTGGGAACTTCTGCATCCACGCGACGCCTACGCCGTGTTCCCGCGAGCGGATATTTTGCGAAAGGTCGAACTCCAACTCGGGATTCGGCCTGCGCCCCGCTGCATCGAGACGACCGCTCGCTTCCTCGATGCGCAGGCGCGCTGCCGAGAGCGCGGGGTTGTGGCTCACCGCGTAGCTGGCCGCCCCCTCTACGGTGAGGGAAAGTTCCTCCGCGCGAGTGGCGCTTGCGAGGGCGATGCTGGTGATGAAAATGGTTTTTAGAATCATGGTTTGATTGTTTGGAGTGGATGAAAGTTTGAGACACGCGGATGCGCTGAAGAGCGCGCGTGAACGCAAATGGACGGATGCAGCCGCGACGACGGCTGCCGGTGAATCAAATCAAAAGGACGACTGTCCGCTCCAACGCAACGCCCGGCGGCGGAGCACCGCTCACGTTCGCGTGATACTGCGTCGCGGAGATCGTGACTGGCGTTGGTAAAAACAGAAAATCCGGGAGAGTGAAAAGCATCACCGGCTGCGGCACCGAAACCGCGACCACGGGTGCCGGGCTGCTTTGCAGATTATCAGTTACCGCGTCGTGGTCTTTTTGCTCGCCTTGCTCGTTATGCGCCGGCTGCGAATCGTGCTCATGCGAGTGGCAGTCCTCTCCATGCGGGCCGACGCAATAGGGCGCATCCACAATCTCGGACGCTCCGCCACAATCGCACACATAGCCGCGCTGCACTCCTAAAAGCTGCGCGGCACCCATGGCGATAAAGACGAGCGCGGCTAAGAGCCTGACGGTAGTCGAGTGAGGTGACACGGACGGGAAGACAGCAGGAATGAATCCTCCGTTCAAAACAAATCCTGCCCGGTAACCACAAAAACACATCTCCGCAGTTTCTTCACCACTCTGTTGCGATGGTAGCCAGTTTCTCCTTTTCCCCACCCTAGACTTGCGGCTGAGTGGTCGCCTTATGCGTTTCTCCTTCGCTGCTCTCGCCCTTCTCGTTTTCACATTGAGCGCCGGCGCGCAGGAGTGGACGCGCTTTCGCGGGCCCAACGGCTCCGGCGCTGGCAAGGCCGATCTCCCGGAGCAAATCACCGACAAAAACATCCTGTGGCGCTCGACTCTTCCCGGCACCGGGCATTCCTCGCCCGTGGTTTGGGGCGACAAAGTTTTCCTCACTTGCACACCCAGCGCAGCCACGGATGCCGACGCCCACCGCATCGTCGTCTGCATCGGCGCAAAGGACGGCAAGATTTTGTGGCAGCGCGAATTTTCCACCGGCGCGTATCGCAAACATTCCGACAACAGCTTCGCATCCCCGTCCTGCGCCGTGGATGCCGAGCGCGTTTATTTTTGGGCCGCAGGGCCGGAAAAAAGCACCCTCGTCGCGATGACACAGGCCGATGGAAAAGCAATCTGGCAGCGCGAACTCGGCCCCTTTCAATCACAGCACGGCTCCGGCACTTCGCCCTTCGTGCTCGATGACACAATCGTGCTCGCCAGCGATCAAGACGGGCCCGGCTCATTCGTGCAGGCGTTTGATGCAAAGAGCGGCGCGACGCGCTGGAAGGCCGATATGAAAAGCGGCAAACACACCATCGCCACCCCGTGCATCCTTTCCGCAAAAGACGGCCCGCAAATCATCACCACCACCTTCGCCAACGGCCTCGTCGCCCTCGACGCAAAGACTGGCAAACGCGCGTGGGAGCTCCCCGGCCTGTTCACCCTGCGCTGCGTCGCATCCCCCATCATCACCGACGGCGGCCTCATCATCGGCCAGTGCGGCGAGGGCTCCGCCAACAGCCTCGTCGAGGTCGTAAGGCCCGGCGCGAAACCCGAAAAAGCCTACGAAATTATCCGCACCGGCGGCTACGTCCCCACGCCCATCGTCGTCGGCGACCTGCTTTTTTTGTGGAAGGAAAACGGCTTCGTCACCTGCCTCCGCGCCGCGACCAACGAACAACTTTGGAGCGAGCGCGTCGAAGGCCCCTACTACGCCTCCCCCATTTGCATCGGCGGAAAAGGCGGACGCCTCTACAACATCACCCGCGCCGGCGAACTCGTCGTCATTGCAGCCGACGAGAAATTCCGCCTCATCCAGCGCTACCCCCTCGGCGAGCGCAACAGCTTCGCCACCCCCGCCGTCAGCGGCGGCCATCTCTACGTGCGCACCTACACCCAGCTCATCTGCATCGGGAAATAAGCTCGCGAAAAAGCGCACCCACCCGCGAAAGCAAACATCTCACCCCCGCTTGCCACAGACCGCAACGCGAGGCATAAGAGCGCCGTGAAAGAAGCACCTCCCGCATCCACAGAAAATCGCCGCCGCTATTTCGGCAAACGGCGCTGGTGGCTGCTCGCCCTCCTCCTTGCCGCGTGCGCTTACCCTGCTTGGCGGGAATATGATTACCGATGCGCTGTGCGTGAGGCCGAGGCGGCGGGGTTCGATTGGACCAGTTATGGGCCACTCGATGCGATCAAGAGGGATTGGCGTGCAGTGATACGCAAAGAAACATGGGCGTTTCACGATCGCGGTCTCTATCTTGGAAAAGTTCCAGACCTTGGGCGTTACCGCGATTTGATCCACCGTCTCCGCCCGACGGCCTTACAAATTGATGGATGCGAAAGTGTGGATGCCCTGAAGGGGCTCACAAGTCTGCAAGTCCTTTGGATCCGCAATTGCCCCACCTTGAAAAACGTGGATGCTCTACAGAGCCTCACCAGCCTACATTCGCTGAGCATCTGGAATTGCGCCGTGATACAAAATATTGATGTGTTGAAAGGGCTCACTTCCCTGCGAAGTCTCGGCATCGGCCATTGCCCTATCCTGCAAAATGTGGACAGCCTGAAGGGCCTCACCAGCATAAAAACACTGTCCCTCGAAGTTTGTCCCCTACTGCAAAGCGTGGGTGTGCTGAGCAGTCTCACAGATCTAACAGACCTTCGCCTTATCGGCTGCACTTCCCTGAAAGACGTGGACGGCCTGAAGTCACTCACCGCCCTGAATTGGCTCAGACTCAGAGGCTCCATCAATATCCCCGCCTCCGCCCTGCGCGAACTCAGCGCCGCTCTGCCAAAGACCAATATCATCTTCCCGGATGGCACAGCCTCTCCGCCAAAGTAGGGCGGGAGGTATTCCGTTCTGAAGACAGCCACCATCCCAAAAGTCCTGTCGGGGCGTGCCAGATGCGGTCGCCCTTTTGGGGCTTTGGTTTTTTACGACCGGATACCCAGGGCGATGCCCTGGGCTGGCTTGTCGTCGCACTCGCGGCGCGCTTCGACATCGTGCTCGGCGTGACGCCGGAGAGTTGACACGCGCACGTCACACTTTCCGTCTTTCCCCGCGAGCGGTGCGTCGCTTTTGTGCGCCGCGTGCAAACTATTGTCATTGGTCACAAGAATCCCGACATGGATTCCATCTGCGCGGCGCTCGGCTACGCGGAATTCAAACGTCTGTCCGGCTGCAAGGATGTCGTCGCCGCCCGCTGCGGCTCGACGAATGCGCGCATTGATTTCGTGCTTCGTAAATTTGGCGTGGAGCCGCCCGTGCTCATCAACGACCTCTCCCCGCGCGTCCACGATGTGATGCAACCGAACGTCGTCAGCGTCCACGCCGACACCGCTATCTACGACGCCATTCAACTCATCGAAGGCCGGCGACTGCGCGGCCTGCCCGTGGTGGACGATCACAATCGCTGCCTCGGTCTGCTGAACGCATTCAAAATCACGCATCATCTTTTCCCTTCGCACGAAGAAACGACCGCAGCGCGCATTGTCACCGCATCGCTCGCCGATGTCGCGCGCACGCTCGGCGCCCAACTCATCTGCGGGGAACTCGGCAACGAAGAGGAACAGTTGTTTCTCGTCGTCGCCGCGATGCAGCGCGGCACGTTCGCCACGCGACTCGAAAAATACACCGCAGAAAAAAGGCATCTGGTGATTTTCGTCGGCGACCGTCCGCGCACGCAGTTGCTCGCCATTCAGAATCGGGCGCGTGCCGTCGTCGTGACCGGCGGACAGCCCATCGGGGCCGATGTGGAAATTGCCGCACGCGAAGCTGGCGTCACGCTTCTCTCGGTGCCGGGTGATACGGCGACGAGCGTGCTCATGGCCCGTGGGGCTACGCGTGCGGGCCGCATGTTGGAGACGGACTTCGTCGCCTTTCAACACGACGCACGCCTCGACGAAGCAAAGCACCGCGCCGCCGACAGCAGTGCGTTCATTTTCCCCGTGCTGGATGACCACGGCGCGCTTTGCGGCATTCTTTCAAAGTCGGACTTCATCAAGGACATCCCACGTCAGCTCATCCTTGTGGATCACAATGAACTCGATCAGGCCGTGCGCGGCGCGGACCAGACGCCGATTATCGAAATCCTCGACCACCACCGCCTCGGCGGAATCACCAGCGCAACGCCCGTGCTTTTTTGGAACAACCCTGTCGGCAGCACCTCGACCATCGTCGCGCTCAGCTTTCAGCAACACGGCATCGCCATCCCTCCGCGCATTGCGGGACTCCTGCTCGCGGGGCTCATCAGCGACACGCTCAATCTCAACTCACCCACCACCACGCAGACCGATCGCACTTTGCGCGAAACACTCGCACGCATCGCCGGCGTGGACGCGGATACTTTCGCGCAGGAACTCTTCAGCGTCGGCAGTCCGCTGCTCACGCTCACTCCGCAACAGGCCATCACCGCCGACTCGAAGCCATACACCGAGGACGGGCACCGCTTTCTCGTCGCGCAAATCGAAGAACTCACGCTCGCGAATTTTCCCGCGCGCAGCGAAGCACTGCTCGCCGCTCTCGATGCCCAGCGCGCCGCCGAGAAAGTGCTTTTCACCGCGTTACTCATCACGGATATCACCACGCAAAGCTCACTGCTCCTCGCGAGCGGTGAAGACCGTTTCCTTTCAAGAATTCAACATCCGAGAATTGCGCCGAACCTCTGGCAGCTCGATGGAATCGTCTCCCGCAAAAAACAACTACTGCCCTATCTCATCGAGTGCCTCGGGAAAATGTCGCCGGGCTAAAACTGTTCAAGCGAGCAGCGCTTTTACGACATGCCCGGAGACATCGGTGAGGCGGTAGTCGCGACCACCGTGGCGGAAAGTGAGCTTTTCGTGGTCGAAGCCGAGCAGATGCAGAATCGTCGCGTGGAAGTCATGCACATGAACGCCATTCTCAACGACTTTTTCGCCGTAATCGTTCGTTTTCCCGTAGGCGATGCCTCCCTTCACGCCAGCGCCTGCAAGCCACGAAGAATACGCACCGGCCTGATGAGTGCGGCCCTTTGTTCCATCCACATTCGGCGTGCGGCCAAACTCTGTCGTCCACACGACAAGCGTGTCTTCGAGCATCCCTCGTGATTTCAAATCGCGCAGCAAACCGGCGGTGGGGCGATCTACGTTTTTCGCGAGCGGTCCGTGCGTGGCCATGTCGCCATGCGCGTCCCAGTTGTCGTGCGAGCCGACGTCAATCAACTCGATGAAACGCACACCGCGCTCGGCGAGACGGCGCGCGACAAGACACTGCCACGCGAAGCCTTTGCTGGAGCCGCGTTCGAGGCCGTAGAGGTCGAGAGTGGCGTCGGTTTCATGGCTCAAATCAAGAACGTCCGGCATCGTCATTTGCATTCCCGCTGCGGTCTCGAATGACTTGAGCCGCGCGACGAGCGCAGGGTCGGCGGGATGCTTCTGCTGGTGTTTGCGATTGAAGCGATCGAGCAAACCAAGTTCCAGCCCCTGCACTTCAGCCGACGGCGAACGGCGCACGAGATTGGGAATCGGCTCTGCGCCCGCAAGCACGCGCGTGCCTGCGTGAATGCCCGGCAGAAAGTCGGAGCTGAATACTTGCGTGCCCGCGTATGGCAATTCCGGCGCGAGCACGACAAACGATGGCAGATTTCGATTTTCTGTGCCCAAGCCGTAGCTCACCCACGAGCCCATACTTGGCCGCGCGAACGTGACCGAGCCGGTGTGAATGCCGAGCGTGGCTTGGAAATGATCGTTGTGATCGCCGCGCATCGAGCGCACGAGACAGATGTCATCCATGCACTCGCGGATGTGTGGAAAAAGATCACTGACCTCGGTGCCGCACGTCCCGCCGGGTTTAAAATCCCAAAGCGGCGGCAGATAGTGCGACGCACCCGGTTTATCGGAAGTAGGCTTGCCGCCATCGGCCTTCAGTCTCGGCTTTGGATCAAAGGAATCCATGTGCGACACACCGCCCGTCATGAAGAGAAAAATCACCCGCTTCGCTTTCCCCGGAAAATGCGCACCCTGCGGAGCCAGCACACCACCATCCTCCGCGAGCAGTTGATTCAAAATGCCGGGAAACAACATGGAGCCCGCAACCAGCGAGCGAACCATCTGTCGGCGTGTGCAGCAGGGTTGATTCATATTTTTAAGGCCTCGCACGGCGTTCACGGAGTTCACAAAGAGGTTTGACGAAATTGAAACACAGCGAGATTCGATGGGGACTATGCACGAAAATGAAATTGCCACCATCATCCTCGACGCTGCTTTCAAAATTCACACGAAACTCGGGCCGGGGCTTTTGGAGTCGGTGTATGAAGTCGTCCTC
>CAMBOD010000023.1 GCA_945868985.1 Prosthecobacter debontii
TAGTCGGCGCGTGAGATGGAGGAGTGGGTGAAGTAGCTCGCAGCAATCGCGTCCGACAGCAGCGGTAAATCACGAAGGAGATCGCGGAGCACAGTGCCAGTCTGCCCTGCGTGCCAGCCACCGATGAGGCCGGTGAGTTCACGAGGATCGAGCAGGCGCACTCGTGTCACGCATTCGATCAGCAGGCGATGACCGGGGCTTGGTAACGCGCTTTGTTTCTCGCGTGGCAGACGCTCGAAATGTTTTACAAGCTGGAGCAGTTGGAAGAGCAAGGAGCGGGGGTTCGTGTCGTCGAGAAGGATGAGATCGAAGACGGCGGTGATGTCCGGCAAAAGATTATAGCGCGAGCGATAGGTGAGCGTGCAGTCGGTGAATTCGAGGACCGCTTCGAGTAGGCTGGGATTATCCGCCCCAGGTGAGCGCAGCGCGCAATCGAGGAAATTGCAGAGATACAGCGAGCGTTCGATGCGCAGGCCCATGTCGAGGAAACGCCATCCCTGCGCACGCGTCATGTTTTCACGCGAAAAACCGGAGAGCGATGCGGTGAGCATCAGCAGCCGGTTCAGCACAGCGATGGCCTCGCCAGCAAGCAGCATTCGGCCTTCGCCGGGAAGCGTGAGACATTCATCGAGCTGGCTGAGCACGCGCCACACGTCATTCGATGTGCGGTCCCGCACGAGCATCGCGAGATGTTCCAGTCGGTCGGCGAGATTGCGCAGGCTGCACGCGCGCGTGGGATCAAAAATTGCCCCCATCAAATCTGCTTCGAGCGCCTCGGCATTGTGTGTTGGCCATTCAGGTAAAAGCTGACCCTGCAATTCCATCGTGCGTAACAGCGGAGCGAGCAATGGCATCGCGCTGCCGGCGCTTTCTGGATTAAAGCGCAGCAGCGTGCTCCGCAGCAGTCGCGCCGTTGCGTCTGCGCGTTCTGCATAACGGCCCAGCCAGAAAAAGTTGTCTGCCAGTCGGCTCGGTAGATTGTTTCCCACGCGGCGTAGTTCGATGGCGCGGCTCGGCGATTGGAGCAGCGTCACTTCATCCACCGGAGCATCGCTCAACACCCATGTGTCTTTACTCGCGCCGCCGTGCTGCATCGAGATGAGTCGCACGTCGCCATCCGGCGCGACGCGTGTGAGACCGCCGGGCATCACACGGTAGCCGTTTGGAGTGGCGACGACATACACGCGCAAAACGATAGGCTGCGGGACGAGAGCCGAGCCGTTCCACGATGGCGCAGTCGAGAGGGCGACCCGCTCCTGTGCCGTCCAGAGGTGCGGTTGAAAACGGATACGCGCCCGCATTTCATCTGGCGAAAGCGCAGGCTCGGGACGTGTGCGAAACGCGGGGCGCACGTTCAGTTCGGCGAGGTTTTCGAGCGCGTATTTCTCCGCCGACTTTTGCCCGCACCACCATGTTGCCACGCTTGGCATTCGCAGTTCTTCGCCGAGCAGATGCTGGCAGAGTCCCGGCAGGAACGCCATGAACGCCGGGCTTTGCAGCAGGCCGGTGCCGAGCGCGTTTGCGAGTGCGACGTTGCCTGCGCGGACAGCGCCGACGAGACCGGGCACGCCGAGCATCGAGTTGTTGCGGAGTTCCAGCGGGTCGCAAAAATCGTCATCCACACGGCGCAGGATCACATCCACGGGTTCTAGGCCGCTGAGTGTTTTCAAAAAGACGCGATCATCGCGCACAGTGAGATCTTCGCCCTGCACCATCGTGTAGCCGAGATAGCGGGCGAGCCACGATTGCTCGAAGTAGGTTTCATTGAATGGCCCCGGTGTGAGCAGCACGACACGTGGATCGCCGACTGGGTGCGGAGCCAGCGCGGACAGTGAATTTTGTAGCTCACGGAAAAATCCGGCCTGTCGCTGCACACGGCATCCACGAAAAGGCTCGGGCAATACGCGCGAAGTGATGAGGCGGTTTGCGAGCGCATAGCCTGCTCCGGTGGGGATCGCGGTGCGATCGCCGAGCACCCACCACTGCCCGTCCGGCGAACGTGCGAGATCGGCTGCGTAGAAATTCAAATGCCGTCCGCCTGCTGGCCGGATGCCGTGCGCGGGCCGCAGGAAGTCCGATTGCGCAAATACTAGCGCGGGCGGCAGCCATGCGGAGCGGATGAGATCCTGCGGGCCGTAGCAATCCGCGAGGATGTGATCCAATAATTCAGCACGTTGTGTGATTGCGGTTTCGAGCGAAGCCCATTCAGCAGGTGCGATGAGAAAAGGAATCGGATCGAGCTGCCACGGACGCTCCATGCCACGCGGGTCGCCATACACATTGTAAGTAATGCCCTGCTCATCCACGATTCTGCGCGCGGTTTCTGCGCGCCGTTTCAACTCCCCCGGAGGCAGGTCGTGCAAGTCGCGCGCAAGACCTGCAAAGTGCGCGCGCACGTTTCCGCTCGCGTCGAGATACTCATCCCATGGAACACCTGATTTTGGTGTATAGACGTCGGAGTGCGACGCGGTGGATGTGATGGTTTTTGTGATGGGCACGTTTAAGTGTATCGCAAATCGAGCGTGAACGGGAAGTCGCTGTTCGTTGTTTCGCGTGGCCTCGATGTGACGCCCTGAGTATGGCCGTGTGCGATGAAGCGGGACAATCGGCGCGACTCGGCTTCGTAGCTGTTCACGGGGAAAGTATCGTAGCTTCGCCCCCCGGGATGCGTGACGTGGTAAGTGCAGCCGCCGAGCGAGCGGCTATTCCATGTATCGTATAAATCAAACACGAGCGGCGCGTGGACGCCGACTGTGGGTTGGAGGCAACTCGCTGGTTGCCACGCCCGATAGCGCACGCCGGCGACACCTTCGCCATTCGTGCCGGTCGGATGAAGCGGGACGCAGTGGCCGTTGCAACTGATGATGAAACGATCTCCGACGAGACCGCGTGATTTGACCTGAAAACGTTCGAGCGAGCTGTCCACAAAACGCACGGTGCCACCCGCTCCGCCTTCTTCACCGAGGACATGCCAAGGCTCCAGTGCAGTGCGTAGCTCGACGTGGACATCTCGCTGCGCGAAGTCGCCGATGCGTGGAAAGCGAAACTCAAAGTGTGGTGCGAACCATTCAAACTCGAACGGATATCCCGCGTCGCGGAGGTCGTGGATTACATCGCGAAAATCCGTCTCGCAGAAATGCGGCAGCATCCAGCGGCCGTGAATATCGGTTCCCCATCGGACTAGGTCGCCCGTGTAAGGATGTTGCCAGAATTTTGCCACGAGCCCGCGCAGCAGGAGGTGCTGGGCGAGACTCATCTGCGCGTGCGGTGGCATTTCAAAAGCACGCATTTCGAGCAGGCCGAGTCGTCCGCTGCTGCTGTCGGGCGAGAAGAGTTTGTCTATGCTGAACTCCGCGCGATGCGTGTTACCGCTGGCATCAATGAGCAAATTTCGGAAAATGCGATCCACCAGCCACGGCGGCGGCACTGCACCGGTTTTTTCGAGCTGCCGATCCATTTCGTGAAAAGCGAGTTCAAGCTCGCACAGTGAATCGTTGCGCGCTTCGTCCACGCGCGGGCTTTGGCTGGTCGGGCCGATGGAAAGGCTGCTGAAAAGGAATGAGAGCGACGGATGATTCTGCCAGTATGCGAGCAGCGAGCGCAGCAGGTCGGGACGCCGTAACACTGGCGAATCCGCAGGCGTTTCACCGCCGAGGATGATGTGGTTGCCGCCGCCGGTGCCGGTGTGACGACCATCAATCATGAATTTCTCCGTGCCGAGTCGCGACAGCCGCGCTTCTTCGTAGAGGAATGTCGTGTTCTCCACGAGTTGGTCCCACGTTTTGCTCGGGTGCAGGTTCACCTCGATCACGCCGGGGTCGGGTGTGACTTTGAGCACGCTAAGGCGCGGGTCGAAAGGCGGGGTGTAGCCCTCGATGACGACTGGCATTTTGAGCTGCTCCGCTGTGTCTTCGACGGCGGTGATGAGTTCGAGATATTCCTCCAGCAGCGCCACCGGCGGCATGAAAACGTGGAGCTTTCCTCCGCGTGCTTCGATGCAAAGTGCGGTGCGGACGATCCACGCTGCGGACTCGCCGGGCTGCGGGACGCGTGTCGGATCGGCCATCAGCGCGACTTTGCGGGCGTCTTTTTCACTCAACCCCTTCGGCGCTGTGGCGGCTTTGCGTGCGGCGGGCGCACTTGGCGTGGCGCTGCGCACGCTGCGCTGGCGAAACTCTTCGCGCTTCGGCAGTGGTGCGCGCTCGGCGGCGGGGTCGAGTTCCACGATGTAAGGATAATCCTCCGCACTCACCCAAGGTAGTGAGTCGAGCGGCAATCGCAGGCCCATCGGCGAATCTCCCGGAAACAGCAGCAGTCGTTCGGACGGCAGGAACCACGGCCCGCTGATCCAGCCGGGAAATTGTTTGTCTGTATTTCGCTGAATCGGCAGTGTGTGGCCGACTACGGGCGGTTCTGTGGTAGCGGATTTTCCCGGCGCTTTGTTCATCGGCAACCGCCGCGTTTTCCAAGAATCATGAAACGAATCCTCGTAGGCCGGCATGATCCAGCGCGTGTCCACGCCGACGCGCGCAGCGAGCGCAGCGATGAATTTCGCGGAGTGCTCCGACGTGTGGCCATACTCGGTTTTCTCGTCTGCGATAAGCGCGTGATTTTGCCAGATGGGTTGTCCGTCTTTCCGCCAGTAGCAACCGAAGGCCCAGCGCGGCAGCGGCTCGCCGGGATATTGTTTTCCCTGCCCGTAGTGGAGCAGTGCGCCGGGCGCAAATTTCGGCTGGATGCGGCGGAGCAGGGTGTCCGAAAGGGCGCGCTTTTTCGGGCCGAGCGCAGCGGTGTTCCACTCCGCTCCCTCGAAATCATCAATCGAAACAAACGTGGGCTCGCCGCCCATCGTGAGGCGGATGTCGTGCTTTTCGATGTCCTTGTCCACGCGATGACCGAGCGCCTCGATGTTCGCCCATTGCTCGTCGGTGTATGGCTTGGTGACGCGCGGTGATTCGTAAATGCGCGCCACTTTCATTTCGTGGACGAGTTTGCTCTCGCATTTGTCGGTCGCGCCCGTAATCGGCGCAGCATTCGCCGGTTCCGGCGTGCAACTCAGCGGGATGTGGCCTTCGCCCGCGAGCAGACCGCTCGTCGGATCAAATCCGATCCATCCAGCGCCGGGGAGATACACTTCGCACCAAGCGTGCAGGTCGGTGAAATCCACCTCGGTTCCGCTTGGGCCATCGAGCGCTTTGACGTCCGGTTTGAGCTGGATGAGATAGCCGCTGACGAAACGCGCTGCGAAGCCCATCGAGCGCAGCGTCTGCACGAGCAACCAGCCGGTGTCGCGGCAGGAGCCGGAGGATTTTTCCAGCGTTTCGTCCGGTGTCTGCACGCCGGGTTCGAGGCGGATGTTGTAAGCGATCTGGCGTTGGAGGCGGCTGTTTACCTCGACCAGAAAGTCAATCGTGCGAACGCCCTTCCTGAGATATTCGGCGAGCAATTCATCCACGAGCGAGAGCAGTCGTGGCGTCGGAGCGGGCAGTTCCATGAAAGGAGCGAGTTCCTTTTTCAGCGCATCATCGTAGGCGAACGGGTAGATCTGCGCGGATTCATCGAGAAAGAAATCGAACGGGTTGTGAACAGCCATTTCCGCGACCAGCTCCACCTCGACTCCGAACTCCTGCATTTTCTCCGGAAACACGAGGCGTGCGTTCCAGTTTGAAAATGGATCCTGCTGCCAGTTGAGGAAATGTTCACCGCCGACGATGCGCTGCGAATAGCTGAGGATGTGTGTGCGGCAATGTGGTGCCGGGCGCAGGCGGACCACATGAGGCGCATGGGCAACCGGGCGGTCGTATGTGTAGTGCGTGCGGTGCGTGAGTGCGACGTGGATGGCCATGAAATTAGTTGGTTAGCCTGTGGTGCGGAGTCCGCTTGCGATGGCATTGATGCTCAGGAGCATTTCGGGCAGCAGTGCGTTGGCGGATGCTTCGTCTTCGCCAGCGCGGAGTGTGCGCCAGCGGCGGAGAAGCGCGATTTGTTGTCGGTGTAAAATACGGAGCGCCTCAGCGCGGAGTTCGAGCGTCTTCCACATGCGCGGACGGCGCGATGCCATCGGGCCGCCGCGCAGTTTTTCGAGCATCGTGCGCGTGAGTTCCCATTCACGAATGATGATGGAGAAAATGCGGTCACGGACGGCGACGTCATCCACGAGCGAGGCGTAGGCGGTCATCAGATCGCGGTCGGTGCTCGCGAGTGAGGATTCCACATTTGTGATCACGTAATGCAGGAACGACCAGTTTCGCAGTTCGGCGGAAAGTTTCGCCATTTCACCCTCGCTCAGCGAAGCGAGCGCACTGCCGACTCCGAACCAGCCGGGGACATAGAATCGCGCCTGGTTCCATGAGAAGACCCAAGGGATCGCGCGCAAGTCGGCGAGGCTGGGCTTGCCCGTGCGGCGCGATGGGCGTGAGCCGATGCGGCTGTGTTCCAGTGCGTCAATCGGCGTGGCTGCGCGGTAAAATGTGAGGAAGCCGTCAGCTTCGAGCAGTGAGCGATAGGCGTCGCGACTTGTGGCGGCGAGTTTTTCCACGAGTGGCGCGAGCGCGTGCTCTGGCTCGCTGCCGTGCGAGTTGCGCGCTGTGGTTCCGGCGACTCCGGCGAGCAGAAGTTCGAGATTGTATGCGGCGGTGGAGGCGTTCGCGAATTTCTGCGCAATGGTTTCGCCCTGCTCGGTGAGGCGGATGTCGCCGCAGAGCGAGCCGTGCGGCAGCGCATCGAGGAAGCGATGTGTGGGCCCGGCTCCACGGCTGACGGTGCCGCCGCGTCCGTGGAAAAAGCGCAAGTCCACGCCGCTCTCCGCGCCAGCTTCTGCGAGGCGCGATTGTGCACGGTGCAGCGCCCATTGGCTTGCGAGGATTCCTGCGTCTTTGTTGCTGTCGCTGTAGCCGACCATCACTTGCTGCGTGAGTTGTATGGTGCCTTCGCGTTTCGCCTGAAACTCCAGGCTCCGGCGCGTGACGGGCTGGTTGAGAAATTGCCTGACCATGTCGGGGCCGCCTTCGAGATCATCGGCAGTTTCAAAGAGCGGGACGACGGGCAGCAGGCACACGATACCTTCGGGAAAAGCACGAAGCAGCCCGGCTTCGCGTGCGAGCGCGTGGACGACGAGAAGGTCGGAAAGCCGCCGTGTCATGCTCGCGATGACTGAGCCGATTCCATCCGGGCCAAATGTTGCGAGGTGTTGCGCGAGCACGCGGTAGCAGCCGAGGACAGCGTCCGCCTCCGGCCCTGCGCTCGCGCTCGGATGCAGAAACGGTCGCGGCGAGCGGAGTTCGCGTTCGAGAAAACGCAGTCGATCATTTTCGCTCCACTCTTCCCACTGGCTGCCGTCGAGTCCTGCTGCGCCCATGAGTTGCATGAGCGCCTTCGCGTGAAATGCGGAGTTTTGCCGGATGTCGAGATGCGCGAGGTGAAAGCCGAAGACTTCGAGTGCGCGCTGCACAGGCTCGACATCGCTCGCTGCGAGCCGCTGTGCGCCGCTCTCGATGAGCGCGGCGTGGAGCGTGGCGAGATCGGCGGCGAGTTCTGTGGAGTGCTGGTAAAAGGCGGCGCCTTCGCGGAGTTGTGCGCGCTGACCGGGTGCAAGCTCGACGGGCAGGCGTGCGAGCATGAGGGCGACGAATTGCCGCCACGGTTCCTCCAGATGTGCCGTGAGTATGGGCGCTGCGTGTTCGCCGAGCGCGTCGGCGAGACGTCCGATGCCTTCGCGAAGCGCACGCGGCGGTGATTGCATCCACGTCGTGAGCGTGAGTTTTCCCGCGAGCTTTGTGAGGTTGCGATGGTGGACTAGCAGCGCATTTGCGCGAAGGCTTTCGAGCGTTTCGCGAGTGATTTCGGCAGTGACGCCGGGGTGACCGTCGCGGTCGCCGCCGACCCACGTGCCGAAGCGCAGCCGAGGAAGCGCGCGAAGTTCATCAGGTGCGAAGCCAGCATCCGCCCACGCAAGGTGCAGGCGCTCATCGAGAGTGGGGAGCACGCGAGGGAAGACTTCGCGCAGGTAGTGCATCACGTTGCGACGCTCGTCCGTGAGCGTGGGTTTTTCTAAAAGGATTTCACCCGTTCGCCACAGGCGTTCGAGGGCAGCTTTGATTTCGACACGCTGGCGTTTTTTGCTCGTTGGTGTTTGGGACGAGTTGCGTGCGTGTTCGAGCAACGCGTGAAGCGCGCGATGGTGGTCGAGGACGGAAAGGCGCTTCGCCTCCGTAGGGTGTGCTGTGAGCACTGGCTCCACACGGACGCGCGGGAGCATGGCGGCGATTTCTTTTGCACTGATTCCGTCCGCTTTTAACCGCGCGAGCTGCGCGCCCCACAGGCCCTGCTCGGCTGTCAGACCTTCGCTGGATTCGCGCAGTTCGCGCATCGCGGCGGCGGCGTTTTCCTCGACCATGTTCAGCAATTGAAATGCAACCGAGTAGGCGAGACCGAGGCGTGGCGGCAGTTCGGCGGACGTCTCGATTGGCTTGCCGCGCCACGGCAGGTGAGCGGCGAGTTCGCCGTGGCCGAGTTCATGCAGGACTTCGGCGAATGCTTCGAGCAGGCTGTGCAGATCGGCATCCATCTGCTCGAAGCCGATGCTGAGATAGTCGGGCTTGCTCACTGTTGTTGCTGCATCTCCTGTTGGACGAGGATTTCGTCCTCCAGATTGAGAAATGGTTGGAAGATGTAAGCGTTGAAAAGTGCTTCGCCAACTTCGTTGAACTTGAATTGGAGCAAGTCGAGATAGCCGTGAAGGCCGTGCGCGAGGACTTCGTCGAGCGACCCGTATTCGAGTTCAGCGAGGAGGCGTCCGCAGAGTTTTTCGGCGTCGTTGCTGTAGCGGCGAGCGGGCACGCCGGAGATGGCGTGGAGGGCGTCGTTCAGTTTCTCGATGCAAAAGCGGACGCTGCGCGGGAACTCTTCGTTGAACAGCAGTAATTCGACCGCCCATTCGGGTCTCACTTCTGCGCCATAGGCGGCTTTGTAGGCGTCCCAAGCGGAGCAGGAGCGAAGGATGGCGCTCCATTCCAGCGCGTCACTTTGGGTGATGGTTACGGGCGCGCCTTTTTCCGGGAAGGTCTTGTGGCGCACGTCGAGGATGCGGGTGATTTTATCCGCGCGTTCGAGAAATTTCCCCGCCTGCATGAACTGCCAGCCTTCGTTGTGGACGAACGTCGCATAGATGAGGCCGAGCAGGAGCAGGCTCGTGTTTTTGATCTGCGTGAAAAAATCTGTCGGACTTTGCTGCCACATATACCGCGCATCCTGACCGCGTATCCACAGGTAAAGGCGGTTCAATTCCTCCCAAAGTTCGGAGGTGATTTGGTCGCGCACCATGCGTGCATTTTCGCGCGCCTGTGCGATGGAACTCACGATGCTGTTGGGATTCTCGGAGTCGAAAACGAGGAAGTCCGTGACAGCCTGTCCGGTGGCACGCGGATACTTCTCGAGGAACTCCGCATCGTCGCCGGTGGACTGGACAATTGGCATCCAGTGCTCCGCGAGAGTGGAGTCATCGAGGTTTCGGAAATCGAGTAGTAGTTGGAGATTCGTATCAACGATACGCGCGGTATTTTCCGCGCGTTCGATGCAACGACTCATCCAGTAGAGACAGTTTGCGACGCGACTGAGCATGGCGATGGTATGTATGGGTTTGGGTTGCGGCCATGCAGGTGGGAAAGGGTGGAGAATGTCAAATCACGGATGACGAATGACGAAATGTGAAGGCTGGTTTTATTCATCGCCGTAGAGGACCCAGGTATCCTTTGAGCCGCCGCCTTGCGAGCTATTCACGACGAGCGAGCCTTTTCGCAGCGCGACGCGGGTGAGGCCGCCGGGGACGATGGTGATTTTTTCGCCGTAGAGGGCGAATGGGCGCAGGTCTATGTGGCGACCCTCGAAAGTGCCATCGTCCTGCCGCGTTGGGTGTGTGCTGAGCGAAATCATCGGCTGAGCGATGTAGTTGCGCGGGTCGGCGAGAATCGCAGTTTTGAAATCGTCGCGTTCTTTTTGCGAAGCACGTGGCCCCATGAGCATTCCGTAGCCGCCGCTTTCGTTCGCGGCTTTCACGACGAGTTTATCGAGGTTTTCGACGATATACTTTTTGTCGGCGTCTTCGCTGGCGAGGTAGGTCGGGACGTTCGGCAGGATCGGTTCCTGATCGAGGTAGTATTTGATCATCCGGGGGACGAAATAATACATCACTTTGTCGTCGGCGATGCCGGTGCCGATGGAGTTGGCGAGCGAGACGTTGCCGCTGCGGTAGGCGTTGATGAGGCCGGGCACTCCGAGTTGTGAGTCGCGGCGGAAGACGGTGGGGTCGAGGAAGTCGTCGTCGAGCCGACGGTAGATCACGTGGACGGGGCGCTGGCCTTTCGTCGTGCGCATGAAGACGCGCGAGTCGCGGACGACAAGATCGCGGCCTTCGACGATCTCAATGCCCATCTGTCGCGCGAGATAGGTGTGCTCGAAATACGCGGAGTTATATGCGCCCGGTGTGAGCAGAACGACGGTCGGCTCGGCGACTCCGGCGGGCGCGATGTATTGGAGCATCTTCAGCAATTCCTGCGGGTAGTGCTCAACCGGTCGGACGCCGATGCTTTCAAACATCCCGGGGAATGTGCGCTTCATCGCGCGGCGATTTTCCAAAACGTAGCTCACGCCCGACGGGCAGCGGCCATTGTCTTCGAGGACGAGATAATTTCCATCTGCGTCGCGGATGAGGTCGGTGCCGCAGATGTGGATGTAAATGTCCTTCGGCACATTGAAGCCCGCGAACTCGCGCCGGAAATGTTTTCCCGAAAGGATGTAGTAGGGAGGAATGACACCGTCTTTCACGATGCGCTGCTCGTGGTAGATGTCGTGGAGGAAAAGATTGAGCGCCGTGATGCGTTGTTTGAGGCCGGCCTCGATGTGGTCCCATTCCTTCGCGGGGATGATACGCGGCAGCATGTCGAAGGGAAAAATCCGCTCCGTGCCCTGCGCATCGCCATACACGTTGAAAGTGATGCCCTGCCGCATGAACGCGAGATCCACGGCCTGACTGCGTGCGGAAAATTCCGGCACTGTGAGCGACTCGAACGCCTCCCGCATCTTGCGATAGTGCGGGCGCGTGGCAGTTCCCGCCATTTCATCGAACAACCCCGATCCTGTTTGATACCCTTGCAGCACGTCTTTGCTGCTAAATGGAAGACACGCGTTCTGGCAAGCGCGATGTGCGCGGATTTTCAATTAGGCGCGATCAAAAATGCGCGCGAAGAGGCTCTCGAAAAAGTTTGGCTTACGAGTATCGGAACTGGTCGGGCTGCTGATGAGGCCGGGGCGTGCACGGGGTTTCGGTGCTGCTGGCTCGGGAACGATGATGGCCTGCGGGGTTTCGTCGGCTTTGTTGATGAGCGGCGCTTTCTTTTCCGCCGAGGGATTAGGAGCGAGCGGGTTCGGCTTTGATCGCAGAGGCCGGTTTTTTCTCCTCGACCGGAGTGATTGTAGTTTTGGGTTCCGCGTGTGGTTTCTCGGGTTTCGAGATTTTAGTGGGCTGGGGTTCGGCTTTCGGCTGCGCGGGCGCGGCGGGTTTGGCTGGAGCTACGGGTTGGATGCGACTGACAGCTTTTTTGCGTGGTGTGGATTTTTCCACAGGCTTCACGACTTTGTAGTCGGTGGCGGGAAAGTCGGTAACGCTGACGATGGTCGTGGGGCGGCGGAGGTAGAAATCCACCTGACGCTCGACGGAGCCCTCCGGGAGCCAGACAGGCGAAGTGAGATGGTCGTCCATGATCCAATACGGATGCTTCGGCTCGGCGGGATCACGGTAGATAATCGCGGTGCGCTCGGCAGTGCCGCTGATGGTGTATTTTGAGGAGTATCGGAACTGGAAAGTGACGACCTTGTGGGCGATGCCGGCTCGGAGAAGAGTGGCGTGCAGTTCGGCTGCATATGCACGCGACCTGTCTTTGTCGTCGCTTGTGGCGTGTGGTGCGGAGACGACTTTTTGCCACGTGTCGGTCTTGGTGGAATGGCAGGCAGCGAGAAGCAACACGGCGCCAGCAGTCAGGGTGAAAGTCGTTTTCATGGATATACCAGCACTGTTCCTAGTGTGAAAAGTGCATCTACACAAACCAAATGCTCAGTCGGTGTAAATTTTTTCTGTAAATTGCTCTGCCTTTGTTGAGCCCGACTCCCCTGCGGGAGCGGCGAAGCGAAGGCGAGCGTAGCGAGCTGAGCGCAGCAGCTCCCGCAGGGAGCTGTCGCGTTCGTAGTCTGGCAGAGGGTGGGCCACATGGGTTCA
>CAMBOD010000024.1 GCA_945868985.1 Prosthecobacter debontii
ATACTCGCAGCCTTCGATTTCGCGAAGAACGATGACGGTGCGGTGCTCCGGGCTGAGCTTTGCGAGAGCGGCGTCAATGCTATGGCGCACTTCACCGTCCGCGATGCGTTCGGCAGGCTGCATGTCCGCTTTTGGCGCAGTCACAGCACCCGGCTCGATGCGGCGGAGGCCGATGGTGTCATCAAATTCCTGCCCGCCCTGGATTTGCTTTTTGCGCAGCCAGTCGAGCGCGGCATTCGTCATGATGCGGTGCAGCCATGTGTAAAAAGCGGACTGCCCCCGGAAATTCGCGATGCTTTTCCACGCACGCACGAAGCCGTCCTGGGCGAGGTCCCAGGCATCTTCTTCATTTCTGACCATGTGGAAAATCATGGCGAAACAGCGTTGGCGGTGACGGGTGATGAGTTCATTAAAAGCGCCCGTGTCGCCCTGCTGACAACGGCCCACGAGATCGATGTCACTAGGGCCGTCCGCAGGAGCGGCAGGCTCTTTGTTGGACGTAGTGGAGGCCTGACTATTCAAAGCGTTTTCGGAAAAGTGAACGCCTCAGCGCCCATGCCGCTTGCGGAATTCGGCGCGGTATTCACCCATCGCGGAGACGACCCCGTCGCGGATGCTGAAAAGACTGCCGCGCACCCGCTCATGCTCCGCAGCCCCGATAAGATTCCCGTCGCGAAGATGACTGACCGCATCGAGCGAGGCGTTGATCGCGTGAAGGGCGCGCTTCAGGTAGGCGATTCTCATGCCGAGTTCGTCAATGTCATCGTCGTTCAGCGCAGCAGCGAGCTTGGTGGCGGCGAGAGATGTTTGATTTTGCAGCGTCACCGTCGCGGGGTGCTCCTGCACATTCGATGGCATGTCGAAAAAGATGTCATCCAGTTCCAGTGCAAAGGCCAGCGTCTCGCGGTAGAGCGGATGGGCATCGCCATCGGCATCCTCCTCCCCTTCCGCGTCATCATCCTCGGCGATTTGCTCGATGTCGGACATCTCCTGCTCGAATTTCGCCTCCATCTCCTCCTCCCAATCACGCGCCTCGCCATGTCCGAATTGGGACCAGCCCATTTCCTGAGCGATAATTTCGTCGCGTTGCGGGTGGTCGAGATACTTTTCGAGCAGCTCCATGTATTTTTCGGTGCGCTGCTCCTGCTGCTGGAGAAATCTCTCCCAGTCGTATTCGTCCCAGACTTTGTCTGCGTGATCGGCCATGTGCGTGGACTGTTAGCGCGGGTCCGCGCTCCGCGCAAAGGGGAATTGTTGGTTATAAAAAATACCGCCCGCTTGCCTCGCGCACATGAAGCCCTTATGGTCGCCGCCATGAGCAAACAGGTCGTTCCCGTCAACGTGCGCGCCATTCTTCCGTATAACAACGGCCGCGCCGTCTTTGTCGGCAACGAGCACAAGGTCTTCGTCATCTATGTGGATGAAAGCGTCGGCGCAGCCATCGCCATGTTCATCAACAACACCCCAAAGGAACGCCCGCTCACACACGACCTCCTCGGCCACCTGCTCACCGCGCTCGGCGCGAAAGTGGAACGCGTCATCATCAACGACCTCAAAACCGAGACCTATTTCGCCCGCCTCATCATCAGCGCCGAAAACGAACTGCACGCCAAAAAGATCATCGAACTCGATGGACGCCCCAGCGACTGCATCGCCCTCGCCATCCAGCAAGGCGCGCCCGTCTATGTCGCCAGCGAAGTCTGGGAGGAAGTCGAAGACCGCTCCGACATTTTGAAAAAGATGGAAGAGCAGCAGGGCGAAGGGCAGCAGTAGCAGCTACGCATTTTGCCGCAGCGCTTCGTAGAGCACGATGGCGACTGAGGTGGAAAGATTCAGCGAGCGTGTGGAGTCGGCCTCCATCGGGATGGTGAGGCAGTGCTCGCGATTCGCAGCGAGCAACGGCTCCGGCAGCCCTTTCGTCTCGCGACCGAAGACAAAGAAATCGCCATCGCGAAAACTCTCCGACCAATGGGCGCGTGTCGCTTTCGTGGTGAGAAAGAAAAACCGCCCTCCCGCGTGCGCCGCCCGCAGTGCGTCGAGCGACTCCCATCGCGTCACGTTCACCTTGTGCCAGTAGTCGAGCCCCGCGCGTTTGAGTTGACTGTCATCGAGCGAAAAGCCGAGTTTCCCCACGAGATGCAGGTGCGCGCCGGTCGCGAGGCAGAGTCGCCCAACGCTGCCGGTGTTCGGCGGGATTTCCGGTTCGACGAGGACGATATTGAACATGAACGCTCTGCTCTATTGGCAACTGCTACGCAAAATCAAGTGGGCACGTTCGCGGCAGCCGTCGGCGAGAATGGCCTCGGAGTTCATGCGGTCGCTCGTCATGGCGCGATGCCTCCCCTCCTCCACCGTGGCTGTCACGCCGGTCCGCACGTGGCGCGAAGTGAGCCGCTCCACCGACTCATCGAGATCGCAATCAATGAAGACGCGCAGGTCGAAAAGATTCTCCGAATGCCAGTCGCGCATGAACAGGTAGTTGCCTTCGACAATCACGAGCGGTGCTTCCGGTGTCACGCGAATCGCATCTGCGCGCGGATCTTTTTCCGCGTGATCAAAGTCGGGAAACACTCCGCTGCGATTTTTGCGAAGCGCCTCCATGTCTGCGCGAAAAATATCGCCATCGAATGTGAATGCTGCCCCACGACGGCGCAGCCCATCGGCATCGAGCCGGACGCGCGGGATGTGATAGCCGTCCATCGGCACGACGACCGCGCCGGGAACACGCGACGCGACGGCCTGTGCGAGCGTCGTCTTGCCGCTGCCGGGGATTCCCGCGATGCCGATCATGTAAATCTCAGGGCGTTTTTTTAACTCCGCGAGAATGGAGTCGGCGAGCGATGCGGCGTCATTCATGGCGTGTGAAACTGGTCTCCTTGCGCCGGATTTTGTCGAGCAGCACCGCGCCGAGGATGACGAAACCCAGCACGACTTTCTGCGTGTAGCTTTCCACGTTGGTGAGGTTCATGCCGTTTTGTATAACCGCAATGGTGAACGCTCCAATCAGCGTGCCGAAGATTTTACCTTCGCCGCCACTGAGACTGGTGCCGCCGACCACGGCTGCAGCGATGACGTAAAGCTCATACATATTTCCATAGGTGGCGGAACCGCTCTTGAGCTGCGATGCCATGATCACGCCGCCGACTCCCGCGAGGATCGCGCTCGCCACGTAGGCAAACATCATCACGCGCCGCACGGGAACGCCGGAGAGCCGCGCAGCCTCGCGATTGCCGCCGACGGCATACAGATAGCGGCCAAGTTTCATCCGCGACATCAACACGTGGGCCAGCGCGTAAAGCACGAGCATGAGCACGACGGCGTTGGGCAGATGGAGCAAATCCGCGCCGCGCCCAAGCCAGATGAAAGAATCTGGAATCTGATAAATGGACTCACCTTTCGCCAAAGTGTAGGCGACCCCGCTGCCGACGAGCATCATCGCCAGCGTGACGATGAACGGCGGAATATCGAAGCGCGTGACCATCGCGCCGGAGAATGCGCCGATCATTCCGCACAACAAAACAGCGGCGAGGCAGGCGAGAACCATCCCGCCCGGCGAAGCAAGCGTCCCTCCCGCGTAATCGCGGATGAATCTCGTCGCGAGCACCGAGGAAAGTGCGATGAGGCTGCCCACGGAAAGATCAATCCCGCCGGTGACGATGACCATCGTCATGCCAATGGCGATGATGGCGATGATGGCAATCTGGTTGGCGATGTTGAGAAGGTTTTCGGACTTCAGAAAATTCGGCCAGCGATAGCTGTGCGGCGTGACCAAGCGCGGTGTGCCAAGCGTGGGAAAGTCCTCATTCAAATCGGAGAACAGCACCCACTCGCTGGCAGTCTGCGTCGTTGCGATGGAGTCCACCTTGCCGCCGGATGCGGAGATTTTCACCAGAAGTTCGCGAGCGTCCTTTGGCTCTCCTTTTGCCACGCCGAGCACATGAGCGCCGGACGCAGCGAGGTCGCGCTCAAGTTTGTCGGCAAACTCAGCGTCGCCCGGTTGAACACCTGTGATCACCAGCACGCGCACTGTTTTCCCGGCCTGCTCGTGAATGCTCGTGACGACTTGCTCCGCTGCGGATTCGCCGGTCGGGAACTGCTCCTTGTAAGTCACCACGCTGAAATACGCGCAGAGCAGCAGAAGGACGAAAACCATGCCGTAGTCGGCGAGAAAACGGGAGTTTTTCATACGTTCAGGCCACGGCGAGTTGCATGACTTCCTCCTGCGTCGCGCGGCGTGCGTCCGCGATTTCTCCGGTCACGCGACCGTCGTGCATGACGAGGATGCGGTCGGCCATGCCGAGCACTTCCGGCAGTTCGGAACTGATCATGATGATGGCCTTTCCGGCTGCGGCGAGTTCGTTCATCAGCAGGTAAATTTCATATTTCGCGCCGACATCAATACCACGCGTCGGCTCGTCGAAAATCAAAACGTCGCAATTTCGGGCGAGCCACTTCGCCAGCACGACCTTCTGCTGGTTGCCGCCGGACAGATTCCCGGCGCGCTGCTCCTGGCAAGGCACTTTGATTATCAACTGCTCCACATAGCGGCCAAATTCCTCGCGCTCGCGGCGGATATCCACAAAGCCTCCGCGCGAGAGCCAAGTGAGATTTGGCAGACCAAAATTTTCACGCACCGAGTGTCCGAGCACGAGTCCTTGCAGCTTGCGATCCTCCGTTAGCAAGCCGATGCCTGCGAAAATCGCATCGCGAGGCGAGCGGAGCGCGAGGAGCTTTCCATCGAGTCGGATTTCCCCGGCTTCGCGCGGGTCGGCACCGAAGATAAGGCGCACCGTTTCCGTGCGACCCGCGCCGACGAGTCCGGTGAGCGCGAGGATTTCGCCACGGCGCACAGCCAATGAAACATCGCGCACAGCGCGTCCTCTTTTCAAGCCACTGACCTCCAGCCGCGCAGCTCCGATGTTCGACTGTCGCGCTGGAAATTCGTCCTTCAATTCCCGCCCGACCATCATCTCGATCATCTGGTTTCGCGTGATCTGTGCGATGGGCCGTTCGCCCACGTTGCGCCCGTCGCGCAGCACCGTCACGCGATCTGCGATGGTGAAAACTTCTTCGAGCCGGTGGCTGATGTAGATGATGCCGATTCCCTGCCGCTTGAGGTCGCGGATAATCTCAAACAGTCTCCCGACTTCGTGCGAGGTGAGCGCGGCGCTCGGCTCGTCCATCACGATGATGCGCGCATCAAAGGCGAGCGCCTTCGCAATCTCGACGAGTTGCTGTTGTGCGGTGGTGAGTAAGCGGCATGGCGCATCGAGATCCATCTCCACGCCGAGGCGCTTGAAAAGTTCGGCTGCACGCTGGTGTTCCTGTTTCTGCGCTATGAATCCGGCGCGCGTCACCTCCTGCCCGAGGAAGATATTCTCCACCGCAGTGAGTCCGGGAACGAGGTTGAACTCCTGATAAATCACCGCCACTCCCGCGCGCCGCGAATCCTGTGGCGAATGAAACGGCGTCTCGCGTCCGTCAATCTGGATCGTCCCTTCATCCGCGCGATGCGCGCCGCCGAGCACTTTGATCAGCGTGCTCTTTCCCGCGCCATTTTCACCAAGCAAAGCGAGCACTTCGCCAGTGTGAAGGCTGAGGTCCACTCCGCGCAACGCCTGCACGCCGGGAAATGATTTCACAATTCCCCGCATCTCGAGGAGCGGCGCGGTCTCGCTCATACGCCCATCGCGGCTTCGAGCGCTTGGCGCATCACCACGGCGTCCGGCTCGATTCCCGTCCAGCATTGCACGCCGACGATGCCCTGATTGACGAGCATCCCGAGTCCGTCGAGCGCGCGGCAACCACGCGCAGCGGCGTCTTCGAGCAGGCGGGTGCGAACGGGATTGAAGACGACATCCGCCACAACCATGCCGGGCTTGAGCGAGTTCAAGTCGTGCGCGAGTCGTGCGTCGGGAGCATAAAGGCCAATCGAAGTGCCGTTGATGACGATGTCCGTTCCTGCGGGCACCGTGTAGTCCCCGCGCCACACGACGAGTTCTGCATCGAGTTTCAGTTTGTCGCGCAGCAAAGCCACGAGTTCCACACCGCGCGCCTCCGAGCGATTCACAACGGTGATCCGTTTCACTCCCGCGAGACCGAGTTCCACCGCGATGGCCCGCGCCGCGCCGCCAGCGCCGAAAAGCACGACGGACTTCCCTTTCGGATCAACGAGCGAGGCGAGCGACTTCAAAAAACCTTTGCCGTCGGTGTTCTCACCGATGAATTTTTCCCCGCGTCGCACGACGCAATTCACCGCGCCCATCACCGCGGCGGATTCGCCGAGTCCGTCGAGATGCGGAATCACAGTAACCTTGTGAGGCAGGCTGCAATTGAAACCGCGAAAGCCCATCGCCTTCGCGCCACGCACGGCAGTGCCGAGATCTTCGGGCGTCACTTCCATGTTGATGTAACGCCAGTGCAGCCCGTGGTGCGCGAACGCAGCCTCGATCATAGCCACGGTGGGATTGCCTGCCGCGCCCTGCGACATCGAGCCGACCAGCTCGTGGAGAAATTTTCCTTCGCTCATATCGCGGCGGAGGCGGTCACTTGAGTTCCGGGTCTTTCAGCGCGTCCGCCTTGCGATAGAGGCTGGTGGGGATGAGCATCTGCGGCGGCAACGTTTCGCCCTTCGAGTGACGCACGATGGAATCCACAATTTTAACGCCCATGAGCGCCGGAAACTGGATTGGGTCGGCGTAAATTTTTCCCTCTTTGATCGCCTGCTTACCCTCCGGCTGGCCGTCGAATCCCACGATAACGACCTGCTCCGCCTTGCCGGCTTTTTCCAGCGCAGCGCGCGCGCCGAGCGCCGCGGGGTCATTGATCGCGAAGAGACCGCGCAAATCCGAATGTGCCTGCAACATATCCTCCATGGATTTGTAGCCCGCGTCCTTCGCGCCGCCGCCGCACGGCAGTTCCGACATGATTTCAATCTTCGCCTTGCCGCCCGCATTGTGTCCGTCAATGACCTCCCGGAAACCTTTCACACGCAGCTCGCAAGCCTCCGACCCTTTCACGCTGAGGATGCCGATTTTTCCACCCCCCTCGCCGAGCGCCTCGATCATCGCCTTCCCCGCCTCCTTGCCTCCGGCGAAATTATCCGTCGCCACCTGCGTCACAATTTTCACACCGGGCTCATTGCACGGAATGTCCACGGTGAAAACCGGGATGCCCGCAGCGTTGGCCTCCTGAATCACCGGGATGATTGCCTTGGAATTGCGCGGACTGAGCACGATGGCCCGGACTTTTTTAACGATGAAATCTTTCACCTGATTGCCCTGAATGGCCGGGTCCTGATCGCAACTGAGGACGACCGTCTCGTAGCCGTGCTTCTTGCCCTCCGCCGTGATGTTGTCGCCGATGACTTTGAAAAATGGATTGTCCAGCGTGATGAGCGAGACACCGATGGTGCCCTTCGCCTTGCTGTCGGGCGTCTGCGGTGCGGATGTAGTGGCGGGCTTGTCACAAGCGGTGAGCAATCCGAGAGCGCAGGCGATGAGTGTGAGCAGTGTGTGTTTCATGATGTTTTTTGTAGAGGATGCATTGTGAAATTTGCGAGCGGAAGCGCAGCGATTACTTGAGCGGAGACATCGTGACGGGCGACATGTCCCATGCGTCGAACGACAATACTTTTGCATCGCTTCCAAGCGAGAAGAAGGAAACGCCCATGCTGTCATCGAGAGTCGGCCAGATGCGCTGGGTGATGCACTGGCGTCCGTTGGCATAGACTTCCAGAATCGAGTGATCGAGATAGATGCGCAGTTCCAGCTTCTCGCCGTCCCTCAATGCCAGCGGTGCCTCCTGCGCTGTGAGCACGGGGTTTCTCACGCCCTTCGGGATCATGAAATCCATCGCAAAAGTTTTTGGCAGCCTCTTCTTGTTCAGCGATGATTTTTCAACATCCACGCGCAGGACTTTGCGGACGGAATCATAGGTGACGACGGTTTCCTCCATGAAGTCCGGCGAGCAGCGGACCTTCACGCCACACTGCGGCGACTGCTGCGGATCCATGGTGATTTGCAGTTCCTTGCAATCTCCCTTGATGCCCTCGGCTGGAACATTCTTCCCAGCAGTGACGGCGATGTCTTTCAGCGACTGTTTGTTTTGGCGCAGCGCATTCAGTTCCTCGGCAGGCTCGATTTGTAGCACCCCGTCGTCCGCCAGCGAAAGCACGCGAGGCAGCGTCATCGTCGAAGGCTCGCCGAGCACCCACGCCCACATGATGCGGCGCCCTTTGCCATCGAGCAGCGTCTCCGGCGCAAAGCAGCCACCGCCCGGCCAGTTCATGCGGTGATGCGACTCCGCGACAAACTGGTTCTTTATAAAACGCCCGATGTAATAGCGCGCGCCGCGAGCGTGGCTGATGCAAAGAAGGATGTGTTTGTTGCCCAGCTTGAAAAGGTCCGGGCACGAGATGTCTTCGTTCGCAAAAACATCCGGCATCTCATGCTTCATCAGCGGCCCGAGCAGCGTCCACTTCGCCAGTTCGTCGTCGGCGCTTGTGTAAAGAAAGGCCGGTTGTCCGCTGCCGGGACTTCCGCCCGAGATGGCATAGTAGGTGCCGTCCTCCACCCACGTGTGCGGGTCCCACCCGGGATTTTTCATCACTGGATTTGCCTCCAGCTTTTTGAAGACGTTCAAATCATCATCCTGTGCGACTGCGAGACAGTTCCCGCCAAGTCCCAGTCCGTGATACGACAGAACCACGCGGCCCTTTTTGTCCACGAATGCATTGCCGCTAAAAATCCCCTCCTCCGGCCCCGGCGAAAGCATCGGCGGCTGCATTTGCCAGTGGATCAAATCCGTCGTTGAAGCGTGCCCCCAGAAATGCTTGCCGTGCTCCTGATAGATGTAGCCGAGATGATAGCGCCCCTTGTGAAACACCGCGCCATTCGGATCAAAAGGCATGCAGTTTTTCCCCGTCGGACTGGTGAAGTGATATGTCGGCATCGCCGAAGGTTCGCCAGCAACAAGGCTGGCTGCTGAAATCAAACTCAGGAGGATGTAGGTGTGTATTTTCATGAAATGGATGCTGGCGGGCAAACTCCGCATCGCCAGCAGGCGAGGCGTATTGAAGGGTGCGTAGAGATTGAGAGAACTGCAAAAAAAAGAAAGCCAAAGTTACCTCAAAATAACAGCGGCGCTTACTTACTCAAGCGCTCGTAGAGGGCGACATTTCCTCGACGGTGGTGTCATCTTCCTTTTTGTGAAGTTCCTCCGCTTTCGAAAAAAGCCTCTACTGTGAGGATGCGTTGGAGGATGCGCCCTACGACAGCCAGGCGATGCGGACGTTTGCGGGGATTGATTTGGGGATCGGGGCTGTGCCCCATGCAACGACGCTGCTCAAGTTCCGCACTTCTCACGTCCAATCATCCACTCGCGGCCCAAGATCCTTCGACAAAAAAACTACTCGAAAACTTTTAGGCAAGCCGCGCTTGATTCAGCGTTTCCACAAAGCCTGCACCTTAACCTCGTCTCTTCCTTGCGCAGACTTGCGCGGTTTGTGTGCGCATCTATACTCGGCGGCGGAAGATCGGCGGTCGCTCGCGGCATTGCCCGCGAGAGGAAAGTCCGGACACCACCATGGCAGCAGGCCGCGGAGAAGCCGCGGGCGTTTCCGGCGAAAGTTGGAGGCGACAGATAGTGTCACAGAAAATAGACCGCCCGGAGCAGCCTCGTGCTGGTTCGGGTAAGGGTGAAAAGGCGGGGTAAAAGCCCACCGCCCGCGTGGTGACACGCGGGGCACGATAAACCTTCTGCGGTGCAAGACAGAACAGGGGGCATGGTGCCTGGCCGCTGGCGAAAGCTGGCAGCCCCCGGGTAATAGTCGCCCCTCGCTTCGGCGGGGCCCCGGCGCAAGTCGGGGAGAGAAATGACCGCCGCACGGTGCGCAAGCACTGGAGCACAAAATCCGGCTTAGGATCGTCCAAAAACGGGGCGCTCGTGGGAAACCACGGGCGCCCTCACTTTTTCCAGAAGGGAGGGAGGCGCGCCCTTTGCTATCTCAATTGGAAACCCTCGAGTATTTTGGAATCCCAAACACAGCCCAAACCCGTGCCTGCGCTAGAGCCAATCAAGGCGGCCCAAACGCCGTTCCTTCTGCGTGTCGTAGGCGCCCTGAAGGTGCAGCAAAAGCTGCGTCTGTGCGGCCTTCTGTGCATCGCGGCGGGTTTGCTGCCGACGCTCATCCTGCTGCTGCGCCTCAAGCCCAACGACCCAACGAGCATCGAAAAGGGCGTGATTACGTCGCTAACATGCTGGACGGTGCTGGTGCAGGTGCTGGGGCTGATGATGGCGGCGCTCATCGGGCGTCAGATTTTAAAAGACATATCCATCTCGCTGCGACGGCTGGGTGATCTCGTCGGGGCGATCACTGCGCCGGAAGGAACTGCGCCCGTGGCCTTCCAGTCACAGAGTGATGAAATCGGTGCTCTTGCCAAAGCACTGCAACAAATGATGGAGACCGCCAGGCATGATCGGCAAAGGCTGATTCAAGGCAACGTGGCGCTAGTTCTTTCCAACGAGCGACTGGCGCAGACGAATATGGAACTCGAGGCCGCTAGTGCGAAAGTGCGCCAGCTCGCAGAGCAGGCGGACACTGCGAATCTTGCCAAGCGAAATTTCCTAGCGGTGATGAGCCATGAAATCCGCACTCCTATCAATGGAATCATCGGCATGACGGAGCTGGCGCTGAAAACGCCGTTAAACGCCCTGCAACGCGACTACGTGGAGACGGTCAACAGCTCTGCTCAAAGTCTTCTGGATTTGCTGAATGACATTCTGGATTTCTCGAAAATCGAAGCCGGAAAGCTGGAGCTGGAGGTGATAGATTTTGGACTGCGCGATGTGCTGGAGGATGCTCTGGCCACGTATGCCGGACGCTGCCACTCGAAGGGAATCGAACTGATTCTCGATGTGCGCCCTGATGTGCCTGATGCACTCATCGGCGACCCTTACCGGCTCCGGCAAGTGGTGCTGAATCTTGTCAGCAATGCGCTGCGTTTCACGACACACGGCGAGGTGGTGGTGCGTGCGGAAATTTCCCAAATCAACGAAATCGAAACGTTGTTGCGTTTTACGATCAGCGACACGGGCTGCGGCATTGATGGGGACAAGCGTGAGGCAATTTTCAATGCGTTCACGCAAGCGGATAACTCAACCACGCGACGCTTTGGCGGAACGGGTCTCGGTCTGGCGATATGCAAACAACTCGTGCAACTCATGGGAGGCTGGATCAGCGTGAAGAGCGATCCGGGCCGCGGCAGCGAGTTTCAATTCCGCGCGCGCTTTGGCGTTGGGCCCGCGCTTTCCGCCGGAAAAAATACCACGCTCGCTGGAAAGCGTGTGCTCGTGGTGGATGCGCACGAAAAGAGTGCAAAATTGCTCGCCGAATCACTCCTCGGCTGGGGCATGGTGGTGGAGACTGCCGAAAGCGCCGCCACAGCAATGCTGCATCTCGAAACGGAATTACTCAACCCCGAGCCTTTCGACTTTGTGATCGCCGATACTTTTCACAGCGCAAGTGGCGGCTTTGAAATCGCGCAAAGACTCCCCTCGCTTTCACCCCGTCCGCCGAAAGTCGTGCTGCTGCTCTCAGCCGCACGACGAGAAGATGTGCCCGCCGCGCTCCCTGTCTTCGCCCAACTCATCAAGCCGGCGCGTGCGCGCAAACTCCGGCTCGCGCTGGAAAACACGCTCAATCCACAGCCAGTCTCCGCGCCAACGCCCGCCTCTCCCGCGCCCAGTGAAGTCCCGCACGGCCGCCGCTTACGCGTGCTCGTCGCCGAGGATAACGCGACCAACCAGCGCATCGTGCGCACGCATCTCGAAGCGTGGGGCCATATCGTGGTCGGCGCAGGCGACGGCTCAGAGGCCATCGAACGACTGGCGCGCGAGCCGTTCGATCTGATCTTCATGGATCTGCAAATGCCGAAAATGGACGGCGTCACCGCGACGCTCGCCATACGGAAAAAAGAAACTGGCGACGCGCGCATACCCATCGTGGCCCTCACCGCCAACGTCCTCAAAGGTGTGCGCGAGGAATGCCTCGCCGCCGGCATGGATGGCTACCTCGGCAAACCCGTGCGCGAACACGAGCTGCTCTCAACCATCGAGAGCGTCATCCCCGGCCTGCGCCCTGTCGCCCATACGCAAGTCACGCCTTCAGCACCGGTGCCAGCGTCGTCTTCGGAT
>CAMBOD010000025.1 GCA_945868985.1 Prosthecobacter debontii
TAGCCACCGCCTTCGGGGGCATCCAGCAGCCCGAGTGTGCGGTAATAGCGAATGCTGCGTTCCGACACATTGTCGCCGGCCTGCCCGCTGACCGGTGAAACTCCGTGCTCCTCGCACCATTCGTTGACCTGCTCTGAAAGCGTTTGGATGGAAAATGACTCAGTCATGCCGCACAGATACAGTGTGACAGTGTTACTGTCAAGTGATGAATAAACAAGTCGGGCTGGGATGTATGAAATCGCTATCGGTCGCAGGAAAATTCGCGGCGCAAACGCATGGGTGACATCATTTCAATTTAGTCGAAGCCTGAGCAGCCTTAACGGCTTCAATTTCTTCCAGTATTTCCCTCCTACTACGCTGTGCAGTCAGGTTTCCGTCTTGCCCGGCACTGCCCTCCTCTGCTCCACGGCTTTTGATTGTGTCCGTGTCGCCCGACTGCTGCTAAATGCTCATCAAAGCAATGGCCCTAAAACTGTGACAAACGAACGACTCGAACAGATCATAAGGGATACAACCATCCCCTGCACCGACAATGGAGTTGTATTTACGAACACAGCGCGTTTGGACTTTATTCAAAATACCCTCTCGACTTCGAATTATTCCTGCTTCGCAGAACCCCCGCTTGCGCGACTCTACAAGCATAAGGGCTTTCGGGATTTCTTTGGCATAGATTAGATTCCTTTCCTCGTCCTATGAATCCTTGACAGTTTCACCGTCAAGTCCGGCGAACTGTTGAGGGCCTTGCGCCAGACTTGGGGCGCGAATGCGATCACAAGGCCCACGCGGAACTTCTCCATCGGCCGAACTCGAAAAAGCGACAATATAAAATCGTGAGATCGACGTAACGCATTTTGATTGCAGGCGCGCTGAGGACTCGGCTGAAAATTGGTCAAATACGGGATTGTGGACATCGGCGAACTTCGGTGTGGCATGCTGCTTCAAGTTCGCGCTTTTTCGGATGTCGGGAATTATTATTTTGGCGCGGGACCAACGCGAAGAGAAGTTGAAGAACGCGTCTCCAAAATCTCAGTGAACATCTTCAAACGTGTTCCTACCTACGTTCCTACTTACGCTATAATTTGTCGTAACTATCTGATAATCAGATAAGTGGAGGCGAGGGGAGTTGAACCCCTGTCCTGGCTGACATCCTCACAAGCTTCTACATGCTTAGCACCGTCGTTGCTTTAGCCCCTGCGCCGCGAACGGGCACGCTGCGCAAGGCCGATTGTCCACGGGTTCTCTCATCCGCAGCGGCGGTCAATCCCGCTGCGAACCAGCCTCTGGTATTGGCTCCCGGCGTAGAGGCGTCTGCCGGAAACCACTGGTCCGTTGAAGGACTCTCCCGCAGTTTAGGCTGCGAGGGCATACTGAGGCTCGAAAGCGTCAGTTGCATCGACAACATTGCTGTTGGCGTTTGTGTTGTTTGCCCAGAGGATTTAACGCGGCCAACCAGGCTTCCGCGGCATGCGACCAGTGTTTCAATCAGTCAGTCGAAACCAGTGCGCCCCCTTTTTGGGGTGCGGGGAAAGTAACCGCGCGCCCCGCTTTAGCAAGGACTCAAAATTTCCGCTCACTCCATGTGTGTTTGCTCTGTCATGAAAAGCTCTTTGCCGAGATGACGGTTTCATCGCATTGTCCCATCTCCAATTTTCACCCATCTCCGAACGATGAAAAACATACTCCTGATCATTACGTTTTGCACACTGCCCTTGCTGGTGTCCGCCCAGACTTTGGCTGACTCCCAGCGCAAGGCCGCTGCGAAATACCCCGAACTCTCGAAGGCTGGCAGCCCGCTGAATACAAAGTTCCTCGCACTGGTGAACGAGGCAAAGCAGATCAACCCAGCGTCGCTGAATGACCCAAACTGGCCGTTGACTCTCGCTGATCGCGCAGCCGGCATGGCGAGCCAGCATAAGGTGGCTTTGCCAAAAAAACTCCCCGAAATTCAGGCCATGGCTGACAAGGGTTATGCACCTGCCCAGGCCGCTCTTGGTGTGATGCATCGTGACGCTCAGGGTTTTACCAAGGATGATGCCGAGGCTTTGAAGTGGTTTCGCAAGGCGGCGGAACAGGGCGATGTGGATTCGATAACCAATCTGGCTGTGGCGCTGCGCGATGGCGCGGGTGCTGAGCAGGACGTGGATGAGGCCGTGAAGTTGTTCAAAAAAGCGGCTGAAGCCGGAGACGGCAAAGCGCAACTGGCGCTCGGTGTGATTTACGAAGAGGGTCGTTTTCAGCCGAGAAATGACGATGAAGCTGTGAAATGGTTTTTCAAAGCAGCGGAACAAGGGGGCACCGAAGCACAACGCAAATATTCAATGATGTGCTTCGCGGGTCGCGGCGTTAAAAAAGACGGTGTCGAAGGTGCAAAGTGGCTGCGCAAAGTGGCGGAAAAGGGCGACATGAAAGCGCAATACGACCTCGGTATCATTTTTCGCGACGGCCAATTGGTGACGAAAAATGAGACTGAAGCGGCGAAATGGATCCGCAAAGCTGCTGAACAAGGAGACCCACAGGCGCAATTTGCCCTCGGGGATATGTATCAAAACGGGATAGGCGTGCCAAAGAGCGAAGTGGATGCCTACATGTGGATACTCATCGCCAGCGGGCAGGGAAATGATGACGCGCAGGGTAATATATCAAGACTCGAAAGGCGCGGCATGACGGCTGAGCAGCGCGCAGCCGGCCAGAAAAGGGCGAATGAATTCAAACCCAAGAAGACTGTGGTCCCGCCGGATAGTGTGCCGATGCGCTGACTGCTCTGCTGTCCATCCACGCGCAAGCTGATGACTGTTCGATAGTGAGAAAATTTCACCTTGTCGCGGGCAGACGGCGACAACACGCTCCTGAACGTGAAAATACGAACCCGCTTTTTTCCCGTCGTGATATTCGCACTCGCGCTCGGCGCGGTGTCATCGCCCATCAGTCACGCGGAAAGCAAGCCGACGGCGTATTCGGATGCTGAAGCCGCGACGCACAAAGGCGAAGAGGCCGCGGTGACTGGCAAGGTATTCGGCGTCTCCAAGTCTGCGAAGGGAACCACGTTCATCAATTTCGGCGCACGCTACCCGAACCACACTTTCACAGGCGTCGTTTTCGCGGGCGACACGCAAAAAGTCGGCGACCTTTCCGCGCTCGCAGATCAAACGGTAACAGTCACTGGGCGCATAGAACTTTCGCCCGATGGCAAACCGCAAATCATCATCAAGTCACTCGACCAAATCACCGTCCCAAAAAGCGGAGCGCCACCCACACCGACTCCAGCAACTCCACCGCCTGCATCCCCTATTCCACCCATATCCCCCGCCCCTCCCGTTCCTCTGCCGACAGCGCCACCTGTCGCCACGAATCCAACGCCAGCGCCTCTGCCTACACCGCCGCCAAAAACGCCCGACACCAAACGCATCGCTCTCGCCCCCAATTGGACCACGGCCCCGAAATCCGGTGAGATGACGCGCAAAGATCTCGCCACCATTTTCGGCGACCAGATCCATTCCGACAAAAACACCACGGACGAAGCATCCATCGTCATTTACCCCGATGTCCCCTACCTGACTCCGCTCGCCAGCGCGCGCAAGAAACTCAATTTGGAAAATACGACCCCGACACGTGTCAAGATCACCACACCGGGGCTGCCCGCCGATTCACTCGTGGCCAATACTTTCGCCGGTATTTTTGCGGGCGGATTCACGAGCATGACGCTCATCACGGACGGCTCCGAGCAAGTCGTGAGCGTGCTGCTCGTTGACGACAACCCCCGCCAGCGCACCACGGAAGTCACCGAGACCGACGGCTTTCATACTTATAATTTCATCCTCAATCGCGCCAAATCCACCGCACAGCTCGTCATCAAACATGAACTCGTCCGCGAAGGCGCGCCCGCTGGAGTCATCGTGGTGAACTCCACACTGATAGACCCGAACGCAGCCGACCCGGCTGCTACACCACGCCCCGCGACTCGGTCCGGCAGCACCTCAGCAAAAAAGCCACGCACTGGGAAAGTCATCGAGCAATCACGCTGGTTCGTCCCAAAGCCGCTCGCCACCCTGATCCTCCGTGCATCGGGAAATCATTGAGGACACCTCGCCGGAATCTTGGCAGAATAATGTTTTTTTCCACAAAGGTCGCGCGCTTTTTAGCGGCAACCTACTGGGCGGGGCCGCCTGACACCTGCGTCACGATATTGGTCAGCGGCAACAGCACTACATTATATATCGCGACAGTTTCGACCATCGCCACGATTGCGAGGATGCCGAGGAGGTAGATGGAGCGGGCGATGTCGCGCATGAAGAGGGCAGCGACACAGGCAACTGGAATGCAATATGTGAAGTCTTTATGAGGATCTGCGCTTTAAATAGGCAGACTGTGAGCGCGGGGAGTTTTGCACCGTCGCCCAGCATATCCTTAAACATAGTCTCAAAATCGGAAAGCTGCATGACGAATTTGACGCAGAAGAACGAAAGCCCGAGGACGATGCACGCTATGGCGAAGCGGGTGGCTCGGAGGGCACGAACAATATCGGTCATCGTGGCACCGGTGGTGTCGCTATCTTCGCTCATGCTGATTCTTTGGGAGGAGCGATGTTACCCAGACTTGGGGAACTAACTCCCCATCATCTCGGTGAGAAGAGGCGCCATGGCTTCGCCCCAGATCATGTAGCCGGCGCGTGAGGGGTGGACGGAATCTTTGAGGACGTTGCCGAGGATTTCGCCTTTATCGTCGAGGAATTTATTACCGAAGTAAAAATAGCGGACCTTTTTCTTGTCGTCCAATTTGGAGATGATGGCGTTCACGGCAGCGGTTTTGCCCTTGATGGTGGCTTCAGGTGCCAGCGGAGGCGCACCGGGCGCGAGCGGGGCTTCGCGGGCGGGGAGAAGACCGAGCAGAAGGATCTTACTGGTCGGGAATTTTCCCTGAAGGTTTCTCACCATACTGGTGATGCCGATGGCGGTGTCGGCAGGCGAGATGAAGCCGAGGTTGTTGATGCCGATGAGGAGGACGATGACTTTGGGGTTGTGCCCTTTGAGTTCGCCCTGCTCGATGCGCCAGAGTTGGTGTTGAATTTTGTCGCCGCCGACGCCGAAGTTCACGGCGTTGTATTTGCCGTAGAATTTATTAAAGAGATCGCCTTCCCACCCCTGCGTGATGGAGTCGCCGAAGAAGCATAGCTGGATGTCTTTCTTGTTCGCCGTGGCCGCCATGTTGCGCCCGTGACTCGGGTGAAACCAACGAACGCCGCCGGGCGATGGCTTGGTGGGGTCTTCGGCGGGGTTGGTGACGGTGAGTTTTGGCGCGGGTGTCGCGAGTTGTGCCTCGGCCTTGGCGATGAAGCCGAGGGCGAGCATGACGGCGAGAATGGCGCGGCGGAAGGCGGTTTTCATGGCGAGAATGGTGTTTTAAGACTACTTGCCGGCGCGGTTTGGCGTTTCAGCACCTCTGGCCACATTCAAGGCATCACCGAGCGGGTCGTTGTGAGCATCGAAAGCAGTGAGCACAGCTTTTTCCTTGCTGTTGGCGATGACGCGGAGCCTTGCTTTGGATGTGGTGCGTGGGACGATGGCAGCCACGAAGTCGCCACCGATATTCATCCCGTTAAAGCAACTCATCCACTGCGATTTTTTGTCGTCCCAGTATTCGATAATATAGCGCGAGATGCCGGAGGCCGGATCTTCTTTGAGTTTGAATTCGTTGATGGAAACAGGGCGCCCGAAATCGAGCAGGAATGTAGGGCCCGATGCACCGGCAGCAGCAGCAATCTCAGTGAGTTTGGCGGGATGTTTTGGTGAACTGCAGGCAGCGCTGAGATCTTTGACGAAGCAGTCCTTGAAAGTGGAGCGCTTGTCTTTTTCGCGATCCATCACAGCCATGATGCCCTCGCCTTTGGAGAGGTAAAATCGGCATTTGTTCCACGTAGCCTCGGTCCAGTCGGTGGTGTTGATGATCGCTGCGCGGACACGCGGCTGAATCGGGCGCTTGGATTTCGCGTTGATGACGCAGTTTTCCATGATGATTCCCATATTGGGATGCCCATCCGAGGCGTAGCAGCAGAGGAGGAAGCCGGGGCCGTCGGTGTCGTGGAAGTTGCAATTGCGCATGATCATGTCGTTGCAATTACCCTCGAAGTCGAAAGCCTCGCCGTCACCGCTACCAAGGCCGATGTCCACGTAGCCCCACTCGCTGTCCTCGAAAATCCAGTCTTTGCAACGGAAGAACATCGCTCCTGCCACACCGTTGAAGGAGCGGAAACCGCGACCAACATCGTGCGTGACACAGTTTTTCACGGAGCCTTTGATCACGCCACGGATGCCAAGCTGCCACTGGTAGCCTTCTTCAAAGAGGCAGTTTTCAAAATTCAGGTTGGCGAAGTTGTAAACGAAGGAGGCGTTCTTGTTGAAGTTGTCGGGACTGTTCGTCCAGAAGCCGGATGCGAGTCTGCGGAAGACGCAGTTTTTCACCATGATGTCCTGCATGACGATTTTCTTGTCGGTTTCCCACGAGAAGAGGCAGACGCCGAGACCGATCTTGCGCTTCGGGTAGTCCTCGTAGTGCCCGTAAAGCAGTGAGTCACGGAAGTAGCAGTCTTCAATCCAGAGGTATTTCTGGGTGGGAGCGCCCTTGGCATATTCGGCATAGATGCCGGTCATGCAGCGGGCGAATTCGATGCCGACGATCTTGTAGCCGCCTTTGTTGTCGAGGCGGATACCGGTGCGGTCCTGCTTGAAATCCTCGCGATCAATGATCGGTTTGTTGCCCTGCCCGTAGGAACTGATGAGGATTGGCTTCTCGGGTGTGCCACTACCTTTCGGGGTGAGTTCTTCGTTCCATGTGTCGCCCTTTTTGAGAAGGATGCTATCGCCGGGTTTGTATTCGATGGACGATGCCTTGGTGAGCGTCTTCCAAGCGGTGGTGGCGGCGGTGCCGGCGGCGGTGTCGTTGCCGGTAGACTGGCTGACGTAATAGGTCGCCGCATCGGCAGCGAATCCGCCGCAAAGCAGGGCGGCTGCGAAGAGGAAAAACTTACTGGCTCGGTGTGATTTCATTTTGGTCATTGGTAATTGGTAGAAGGTAGCTGACGGGATTTCGCCTTCGCTCGTTGACCAGTTTCAAGATGGGTGTCAAGCGATTGGGCGACTGGCGCGTTTCCGCGCAGCAACTCCGGCAGTGCGTAAAGAACCAGCGCATAGTTGTTCTCTTTGTAATTATTTTAACGATACCAAAACACACACGCTCGACACGCGGGCTCTCAGTCGTATCGTCCGCGCCCAATTTATGGCCGGCCTTATCATCAGACCACGTTCGCGCATTCTTCACGGCCACGACTGGGTCTATTCCACGGAAGTGCTCAAGTCGTGGGGCAACCCGAAGGATGGCGACGTCATCCCGCTCAAGGACGGACGCGACCACCTGCTCGGCACGGCGATTTTTAATTCCAAATCGCAAATCATCGCCCGCCGCTTTTCGCGCCAGCGACAGGATCTGGATGCGGATTTTTTCCTCCGCCGTATCACGCAGGCGATTCGCTATCGCGAAAGGCGTGGCGTGGACCCGCGTGTCGCCCGCATCGTGTGGAGCGAAAGTGACGGCCTGCCCGGCGTGATCGTGGATCGTTACGGCGACCATCTTGTTTTGCAGACACTCACGCTGGCGATGGACATGAGGCGCGATTTGATCGTCGCCGCCCTGCGCGAAGTGCTGAACCCCGCGAGCATCGTGGAGCGAAACGATGCGCCCATCCGCATCGCCGAGGGCATGGAACCGCGAGTCGGGATGCTTCACGGTGATGCGCCAGCGCCTTTTGTCATCCACGTGGGCGGGCTGGAGTTCGAGGTGGATTTGATGCGCGGGCAGAAGACTGGATTTTACCTCGATCAAATCGGCAGCTACGCCGCCGTCGCCGCGCACGCCAAAGGCCGCCGCGTGCTCGATTGCTTTTCCAATCAAGGTGCCTTCGCCCTTTCCTGCGCAAAGGCCGGTGCCACAAGCGTGCAGGCTGTCGAAATCAGCGCCGATGCCTGCGAGCAAATCCGCAAAAACGCAGCACGCAACAACCTCACCGTGGATGTCGTCGCAGAGAACGTATTCGATTTCCTCAAGGCCGCCGACTCCTCGAACGCCCAGCCGCGCTACGACCTCATCATCCTCGACCCTCCATCGTTCACAAAGAGCAAGGGCAAGCTCGACGACGCCATGCGCGGCTACAAAGAAATCCACCTCCGCGCACTCAAGCTCCTCGCGCCCGATGGACTCCTCGCCACGTTCTGCTGTTCCCACCACGTCCGGCGCGAACATTTCCTCGATATGATCAACGAGGCCGCCGTGGACGCGAAACGCACGCTCCGCCAGCTCGGCACATTTTCGCAGACGGCGGATCATCCCATCATCACGACGCTGCCGGAGACCGAGTATCTCAAAGGCTTCCTGCTCGAACTCGCGCCGGGCCGCTAGTTGCGCGTTTCCTGCTGACACGGAATGTCTGCTGTGCACATTGCCACGAACATGTCCTCCGAGAGAGCGCCGCATATTTCCTCATTTCGCCTGCTGCGACTTTTTCTGTGGCTGCACTGGCGCAGCTTCCGCGCGAGGGCGGCGAAGTCGCGGCGCGATTCGCCCATGTTGGGCTACATTCTGGCGGCATTCATCATCGGCTATCTTGTGTGTGGCTTCGTCCTGTTCCGTGGCGGGCTGACTTACATCTACAAGTTCCCGCTCATCGGCAGCCTGCTTGCGGAACGCGTGCTCTATCTCATCTTCGGTTTCTTTTTCATGATGCTCGTGGTGTCGAACCTCATCATCGGCTACACGACGCTTTTTAAAAACTCGGAGGCCCAGTGGTTTCTCTCGATGCCTGTGCGACACCGCGATGTGTATCGCTGGAAATTCCTCGAAGCGCTCGTCGTCTCGTCGTGGGCGCTCATTTTCCTCAGCGCACCGATGCTCGCCGCCTACGGCGTGGTGAATGCGGTGCCCTGGTATTTTTACATCCAGGTCGCCCTCGGCTACATCCCGTTCGTAATCATCCCCGCCGTGCTCGGCTCGTGGATTATCCTGTTTCTCGTGCGCGTGCTTTCGAGCCGATGGGTGAAAAGAGTGCTCATTGTGGCCGGCATCGCGCTGCTCGTAGGAATCGTGCTGAGTGTAAAACCCGTCACCGAAACCGAGGCGAGCGGTGTTTCGGAGGCGATGCTTTTTCCAAAGCTCATGCGCGGCACGCGTCTCGCCACGAATATCTATCTGCCAAGTTCATGGCTCGCCGAGGCGGTGCGGAAGTGGAGCACCGAGGGTTTTTGGGCGCAGGGAACCTTCTACTTTCTGCTACTCACCAGCTACGCACTTTTCGGACTGCTGCTGGCTTTTGATGTCGCAGGACGCTTCTACTACGGAAGCTGGAGCGCTGCATTCAGCAAACGCGCAGAGCGCCATCAACGAGACACCGAGGCGAAACGCCAGCGCACCAAACGCCGCTCCGCACTTGGATGGTTGCAGGCAAAGGTGCGCCCTCTTTCACCGAAAATGACTGCACTGGTTTTCAAAGACGTGCGCATCTTCTGGCGCGACCCGGCGCAGTGGACGCAGTTCATGATTTTCTTCGGCCTGCTGTGCATCTACGTGGCGAATCTCCGCAACGTCAGCATCGAGTTCCGACAGCCGTTTTGGGAAACACTCATCAGCTACCTCAACCTCGCCGCAAGCGCACTCACGCTCAGCACGCTCACCACGCGATTCGTGTATCCGATGTTCAGCCTCGAAGGCCGGCGCGTGTGGATTCTCGGCCTTTCGCCCGTTGGATTGTGGCGAGTGGTCGTGCAGAAGTTCTGGCTGAGCTTCATCGTTTCCTCGTCCATCACCATCGTTCTCATCATCGCCTCGGCGCTCACGCTCAATCTTCCGTGGACGCGCGTCGTGTTCTTCGCCTTCGCCATCGGAATGATGAGCGCCTCGCTCAGCGGGCTGGCCGTGGGGCTCGGCGCTCTGTTCCCGGATTTCAAAGAAGAGAATCCCTCCAAAATCGTGTCCAGCTTCGGCGGCACGCTGTGTCTGGTGATTAGTTTCATCTACAACACCGCCGTCGTCACCCTGCTCGCATTGCCCGACATCATGCGTGTCACCAAGCGCCACCTACCGGTTCCCGAGTGGCTCACACCCGCAATTGCGTTGCTCGTCAGCGTGGCGATGATCGCAATTCCAATGAAACTTGCACATCGGCGCGTGAAAAATCTGGAAATGTGAGCAGGAGATCATTAAACGCGGGAGCGTAGCACCGCCGCCATGCCCGAAAGACCACGCGATCAACTTTTAGATCTTCCCGAAGGAGACCCACTGAGCAATGAACGTCTTGACGAAAAAGTCCATCTAGCCGAAGCCCACGAGCAACAGCTCAAGCGTCAGCTTGAAGTCGTCGAGAGGCAGAAACGTGAACTCGAAGAACTGAGCCGCCGGCAGGAGACTTTCAACACGGGCAAGACCGAACTCGTGGACAAACTCACACGCGCTCGTGTCATCCTCGAACGCGAAATCCACGACGCCAACAAGCGTGTGGAAATGCTGCAAATCATTGACGGCAACTACGCCCTCCACCTCGACACGCTCGACTCGATCAACCCGAAGGCGTGGGACGGCATGGACATCAACAAGGAACTCACCCGCGCACTCGCAGCCGTGGACGACGCACGCTCGGAGTTCACCAAATCCTATCCGCGCATCGCCGCAATGCCCGAACACGACTCCGGCGCACACGACGGCGGTTATATCGCCGACGGTGGCGCTGGCGATTCCAAGGACTTTATCGGCTGGCTGAAAATCGGCGTCGCCTTCTCTCTTCCCCTCATCATTTTCGGACTCATCGCTCTAATCGTCATCGTCAGCCGGATGCCCGGCAAATAGCCCATGCCTCGCCCAACCGACCGCAACAGCAACACACCACTTCACAAAAAAAAGACCGACCTCGAACTCAAAGCTGAAAAGCTCAAAGCCGAGATCAGCCAGACCCGCCAGTTCCTCCAGAAAGCTCCCGAGATGAAAAACGCCGCGCAGAAACGCGAGCAGCAGGAAATCATCAATACCTACCGCCGCCCCACGCGCATCGAAGGCCCCGTGGATTTTCGCTACGACCTCGTAAAATCGAAGCCCAGCAAGCACGTCACCCTGCGCAGCGAACGCAGCAAGGCTCCCTTCCTCACCTTCGCACTCCTCATCACACTTGGCGTTGTCGCCTATTACACATGGCGAAATCTCTTCCACGCTTGAAAAAATCCGAACTGCGCAGCGGCCCGCTCGCAGTCACCATCGAGTTGGATGACGACGGCACCCTCCATTCCGTCACGATGCCCAAGCGAATCCCGGAAGGTCTCGACTCCGCCGCACTCTCCGGCGTTCTCGCCCAGTTGGAGAAATTTCCCATCGCCGTGGACAGCACACCGTTCGTGAAAAAAGTGCGCCAGCGGATGCGCAAAATCCCGTGGGGTTCCGCGCTCACATACTCAGAACTCGCCGCCGCCGCCGGAAGCGCCCGCGCAGCACGCGCCGTGGGCCAGGCCTGCGCCACGAACAAACTTCTGCTCATCGTCCCCTGCCATCGCGTCGTTGCAAGCGTGGGGCTCGGTGGCTTCGCCTGCGGACTCGCGTGGAAGACGAAGCTGCTCGAACTGGAGACAGAAAAACGCCCCGCATAGCAGTTCCCGATTGCACCGCGCCTGCGCGTTTGCACGATGCGCGCTCTTTTCCAATGCTCGAAAAATACATCGTCAAGATTGCCGCCGAACTCGCCATCCAACCTCGTCAGGTTGCAGCCACCGCTGTGCTGCTGGAGGAAGGCGGCACGGTGCCCTTCATTGCCCGCTATCGCAAAGAACGCACCGGCGAACTCGACGAAGTGAAAATCATGGGCATCCGCGAC
>CAMBOD010000026.1 GCA_945868985.1 Prosthecobacter debontii
CGTCCGGTTTCTTGATAGTAGCCCTCGATGTTCTTCGGCAGGTCGTGGTGGATGACGTAGCGGACGTTCGGTTTGTTGATGCCCATGCCAAAGGCGATGGTTGCGCAAATGACCTTCGTTTCATCGCGCAAAAAAGACTCCTGATTTTCCGCGCGCTCGGTGTCCGTGAGGCCCGCGTGGTAGGCGCGTGCGCGGATGCCATCTGCAACGAGCCGCTCGGCGAGACCCTCGGTCGCTTTGCGGCTCAGGCAATAGATGATTCCGCTTTCCTTTTTCCGCTCGCGCACAAATTCGATGACCTGTGAATACGCGCCGTCCTTCGGCACCACGCGATAGGTGAGGTTCGGGCGGTTGAAGCTCGCCACGAAAACGTTTGCCGACTTGAGGCGCAGTTGCGTCACGATGTCCTCACGCACGCGCTCCGTCGCCGTCGCAGTGAGCGCCATGAACGGCACGCCGGGCAAGTGTTCGCGCAGCATCGCAATCTGCCGGTATTCCGGGCGAAAATCGTGGCCCCATTCCGAGATGCAGTGCGCCTCGTCAATCGCCACCAGCGCGATTTTCCACTCGCGCAGTTTTTCCAAAAACGAATCCACCATCAGCCGCTCCGGCGCGACGTAGAGCAGGTTGTATTCGCCATTATACAGCCCGCTGAGCCGCGCCCGTGCTTGTTTCTCGGTCAGCGTGCTGTTCAGAAAAGTTGCCGCCACGCCCGCAGCCACCAGCGCGTCCACTTGATCCTTCATCAGCGCGATGAGTGGCGAGACCACGATCGTCAGCCCTTCGCGCACGAGCGCTGGGAGTTGAAAGCACAGCGACTTCCCGCCGCCCGTGGGCAGCAGCGCAAACACATCCTCGTCCGCCAGCGATTTCTCGATGATCTCCTGTTGCAAAGGCCGGAACGAGTCGTAGCCGAAGACGGATTTCAGCGTGGTGTGTAAATTGGGCGTCACGCTGGGAACATCCACCATTCGCTGCCACTGAATCAACGCGTGATTTCTGCAAAGCATCCTGCATCATCCACCAATGCAAATTGTCGCATGGCTTGTAGCCGCACTTGCGCACTTCGATGCGCAGCCAGTTCCGCCGAATCCTGCGCACCCGCCTGTCATTCTCGTCCACGGTATTTTATCGAGCGGTGCCGACATGGCCCGACTCGCCAGACACCTCCGCGCCAATGGTCGTGTAGTTTTTACGCCTACGTTTACGCCCGCTGGCGGCACGGCAAAACTCGAAGACCTTGCAGCCAGACTCGCCGAATTCGTCGCGCAAAACATTCCCGACGGTCGCTTTGATCTCGTCGGTTTCAGCATGGGCGGACTTGTCTCTCGCTATTACGTTCAGCGGCTCGGCGGCGTCGAGCGTGTCAGAAATTTCGTCACGATGGCCGCGCCGCACAACGGCACCGTGTTTGCGCATGTGCATCGCGCTCCCGGCTATTTGCAGATGCGCCCCGGCAGCGAATTTCTCCGCGACCTCGCGACCGACGCCGACACGCTACGGCGCGTCAATTTCACAAGCTTCTACACGCCGCTCGATGCCGTAGTCGTCCCCGCCCGCAGCGCCGAGATGCCGCAAGCCCGCAATATCCGCATTTGGGCCGCGATGCACCCCTCGTTCATTATGGAAAAGCGCTGCATCCGCGCCGTGGCGGACGCGCTTCGGTAGCGCTACCAGACCACGTTGATCGAGTAGCGCTTAAAGGCGCGGTCGCTGGTGATGACTTCCAAATCCTCGCCCATTGCCACATGACAGTCATGTTTTAGGCGCGAGACTTTCACAATCCGGGGCTTGGGAAATCGTGCGCGCAGAAAAGGTCGCCGCCTCATGAAACCCAATATTCTGCTCACCACCATCAGCGCCGTCGTCCTCGCTACAACGGCATTTCAATCCGCTGCGGCCAAGTCTCCGCACTCCATCTCCATCGCGCCGATCAGCTCGGTTGCGGCGGGGTCCTTCCTCACCAGCGCGGCCGAGATCGGCGCACACGATCCGGGAACGCAACGTCTCTTCGTCGTCAACGCGCAGGCGGCGCAAATCGACGTGATCGACATCGCCAATCCCGCCGCACCTGTGTTGCGCGACGACCTTTCGATTGACGTGACCCCTTACGGCGCAGTCGCCAACAGCGTCGCCGTGCGCGATGGGCTGATCGCCGTCGCCGTCGAGGCCGCCGACAAGACTCAGCCGGGCAAGGTCGTCTTCTTCAACGCGAGCCTCCAATTTATCTCCGCCGTGGAAGTGGGCGCGCTGCCCGACATGCTCACCTTCACGCCGAATGGCCGCCACGTCCTAGTGGCGAACGAAGGCGAGCCCAGCCCCGACTACACCGTGGACCCGGAGGGATCAGTGAGCATCATCGACCTCTCGGCCGGTGCGGCACTGGCGACCGTTCGCACGGCGGGCTTTGGCGCCTTTAACGGGCTGAGCCGCGCCGACCTCTTCAACGGCACGGGTGCGGGCCCGAAGCCGGCGGTCCGCATCTATGGGCCGGACGCCACCGTGGCGCAGGACATCGAGCCGGAATACATCACCATCTCGCACGACTCGAAGACGGCGTGGGTGACGCTTCAGGAAAACAATGCGCTCGCCATCATCGACATCGCCTCGGCGACGGTGATCTCGATCAACGGCCTCGGAGTCAAGGACCACAGCCTCGCGAGCAACGGCTTCGGATCGAGCAATGCGCTCGACGCGAGTGACCGCGACGGCATTCCCGTGGCGAACAATGGCCGCATCAACATCCGCAACTGGCCGGTGAAGGGCTTCTACCTGCCCGATGCCATCGCATCCTTCAAAGTCGGCAACGAAACCTTCCTTGTGCTGGCAAACGAAGGCGACTCGCGCGACTGGCCCGGCTACTCCGAGGAGACGCGTGTCGGCAGCATGGCGCTCGATTCGTCGGTCTTCCCGACGGTGGTGGCGACGGATCTGAAACTCACCAGGAACCTCGGCCGACTCAAGGCGACGAAGGCTCAGGGCGACACCGCCGGCAACAACGTTTACAAGGAGATCTACACGTTCGGCGCGCGCTCCTTTTCCATCCGCTCGACGACGGGCGCGCTGCTGTGGGACAGCGGGGATCAGTTTGAGCAGATCACCGCGGCGCAGAACCCGGCGTTCTTCAACTCAAACCACGAGATCAACAAATTCGACGACCGCAGCGATGACAAAGGCCCCGAGGCCGAAGGCGTCGCAGTCGGCAAGGCGTTTGGCCGCACGTATGCCTTCGTCGGCCTGGAGCGAATCGGCGGCGTGATGGTCTATGACGTGACTTCGCCGACCGCGCCGACTTTCGTGCAATACGCGAACAACCGCGACTTCACGCAGCCGACGGCCACACCCGCGGCGGGCGATCTCGGGCCGGAAGGTCTGCTCTTCATCGCCGAGGAAAACAGCCCGAACGGCAAGCCCTTGCTCGTGGTCACGAATGAGGTCAGCGGGACCACCACGATCTTTGAGATCAGCAAGGTGAAATAAGCCGCCACGCTGGTTGATCTGCCAAAGGCCGGGCGCTCGCATGAGTGCCCGGCCTTTTCGTTGCTCCGGATTCGCAACGGGAACGCCTCTTGTCTCGGTCGTGATTACCGCTCGCTACGACACGAGCGGCAGCAGCCTGCCGGGGAGGTCGCTGATTTTCACGCGCTCCTGTGAGCCGTCGTCGCGGTGGCGGAGGGTGACGGTGTCGAGCAGTTCCGGGCCGCGTTCGCCGAGCGTGTCGAAATCCACGGTGACGCAGAACGGCGTGCCGGCCTCGTCCTGACGGGCGTAGCGTTTGCCGATACTGCCGCCTTCGTCGTAGTCGGCGGCGAGATGCTTTTTGAGCAGGTCGTAAACACCGCGCGCTTTGGCGACGAGTTCGGGCTTGTTTTTCAGCAGCGGGAAGACGGCGACTTTCTTCGGCGCGATGCGCGGATGAAAGCGCATGACTGTCACAGTTTCCTTCGCGCCCTTCGCATCAGTCTTTTCGACTTCGGTGTAGGCGAGCGCGAGCACGGCGAGTGCGAGACGATCGAGACCGGCGGACGGTTCGATGACATGCGGGACATAGAAGCCTTTGAAGAGACGCTCGCACCACTCGGCGACTTTCTCGGCGGGTAGTGCGCATTTTTCCTTGGCGGCGTTTTCAGCCTGCTTGCGAGCGACGAGAGCGGCGCGCTGCTCATCGGTCCATTTGGCGAAGGCTTGTTTCACTTCGTCATCAAAGAATTCCTGAGGTTTGCCGCTGGCGTTTTGGTGCGCGGTGAGATCGAAGTCGCCACGCGCGGCGATGCCCTCCAGCTCCTCGGTGCCGAACGGGAACTTGAACAGGATGTCCACACAGGCACGCGCGTAGTGCGCGAGGTCTGCCTTTCCCTGCCAATAGTAATCGAGCACGTCGGCGCCGAGGCCGATGCTCGCGTAGTAGGCCGTGCGCTGCGCGACCCAGTAGCGGTGCCACATTTCCCAGCCCCAGTTGGGCTGCGGCGAGGAAAGGTCGGCGCTTTCGCTCCACTGCGCGACGCTGCCGCACACAGCCTCGATGGCCTCGTCGGGCTTGATGAAAAACTCCAGCTCCATCTGCTCGAACTCGCGCGAGCGGAAGGTGAAATTGCGCGGCGTGACCTCGTTGCGAAACGCCTTGCCGATTTGGCAGATGCCGAACGGGACTTTCTGCCGCGTGGAATCCACGACGTTCTTGAACTGCGCGAAGATGGCCTGCGCCGTCTCGGGCCGGAGATACGCCTTGTCGTCCTCGGACGCCGTCGCGCCGACGAAGGTGTGAAACATGAGGTTGAACGGCTTCGGCTCCGTGAGTTGCGCACCGTTCTCGGGGTTGAAGGCGCGGGAGTTTTCGACCTTCGCCGTAGTTTCGCCGAGAAGCTGAGGATTCTTCAGGCCGCGGGAGGTGTAAAACTGGATGGCGACTTTGCGCGCGCTCTCCGGCGGTTTGCCGGGAGGTAGCAGGACAGAGAACTTTTCATCGCGCCACGACTCCAGCACCGACTCTACGATTTTGGCGACGGAGTTATCGAGAGGCTCCACTTCGTGCGTGGCGTCGGGATGACTGAGCAGCGTGCGCACCTCTGTCGCAAGATCTGACACATTCAGCGCCGGATTTTCGAGATGCTTGGCAACGTGATTGAGCAAGGCCTTGTAACCAGTGGAATCTACTGCCACCGCCTCGCCGACCGCACCTACGTAGGAATACACGGTGCCCGACTGCGGATCGACGTGGTCCGCGCGGAAGCGCTTCTTCGTCACGAGGCAGTCGGCCATCGGATCGCTGAACGTGTCCACGTGGCCCGACGCCTTCCAAATCGCCGGGTGCATGATGATCGTGGCGTCGAGGCCCACGACATCCTCACGGTCGCGAGTCATCGCGCGCCACCATGTGTCGCGTAGGTTGCGCTTCAACTCCGCGCCGAGCGGGCCGTAGTCCCAGAAACCGTTGATGCCGCCGTAGATCTCAGAGCTTTGGAAGATGAAGCCGCGGCGTTTGCAGAGGCTCACGATTTTTTCCATCAACGGGATTTCTTTGGTCTGGCTCATAGTAGTGTGAAAAGGGCGCGGAAGATGGGCGGAGAGAGGGTGGAGTGCAAGTTCAAGGACGCGGCGCGTAAAAACTCGGTGCCTTTACGGACGCTTGCGCTCGGCATTTGCCCGGCATACCGTCCGCCCATGCCGCGCTACGATGCATACACCGCGCAGACGCCCAGCGTTTCGCCGACGAAGGGCTGGTTCATCTCCGCACTCACGGGATCTCTGGTCGTTCACCTTGGTCTGTTCCTTTGGTTTTACGAAAAGCAGATCGAGAATTTCGGGCCGTCCGACCAGCCCGTGGTGAAGCACGAGACGCTGCAACGCGTGAAGATTTACGAGGACAAAAACAAAAAGCCTGATGAGTTGAAGGCCACGCTGCCGGAGACGAAGAAGTCGCCGAAAAAGGACCTCACACTGCCGACGGAGTTGCCGAAGCCCGACGAAATCAGCGTCACCCCGCAGCACAAGTCGGTAGATACGGATAAGCTCTTCGCCAACGAAAAGCCGGCCATCGAAATGGCCAAGCTGGATACGAAGCTGAACCCAAATCTCGACGAGCAACTGCCGAAATTGCCGGACGATATGTTCACTGACCGCACAGGGCCGAAGGTCACAGCGCGCAAGGCCACGGACTACGGCGCGGATGGCGACGGCTACTCAAAGGCGCTCCAAGTCGCCGGGCAGGGCGTGGATCAAATCCTCGACGGTCTCGCAGCGGGCACCGGCAACGCGCGCCGTCTTTCACTGCCGGGCAATCTTACTTTTGCCCACGACAGCTTTGAACTCAGTGCCGATGGGCAAACTGAGATGGCGAAAATTGCCGAGGCATTTCGCAAATTTCTCGGAGCGGATTTGAACAAAGCGACCTTCATCATCGAGGGTCACACCGATCCCACCGGCACCATGGAATACAACCAGAAGCTCAGCGAGCAACGCGCGGCGTCCGTGCGTGACTGGTTCATCGTCCATCTCGGATTGCCGCCTGATAACGTGATGACGAGAGGCTACGGCGCGACGCGTCCCGCCGAGGGCGTGCCGATGGACGGAACAGTCGAGCAACTTCAAGGGCATCGCCGCACGGAGATCATCGTGCGCCGGGCGAAGCACTAATTGGTGGCTGCGCTTTCCCGAACGAAACGGATTCACTCTTTGCAACCTGCCGCTCTCTCCGGCATCGTCTGTCCCATGCCGAAAGCTGTTCAGTTTGATTCCATCGAAGATGTCCTCCGCGATTTGCGCGCGGGAAAAATGGTCATCGTGACCGACGACGAAGGTCGCGAGAACGAAGGCGACCTCATCATGGCAGCGGAAAAAATCACGCCCAAGGCGGTCAATTTCATGGCCACGCACGCACGCGGACTCATCTGTGTGCCGCTCGCCGAAGCGCGTGCGAATGCTCTCGGGCTCGAACGCATGGCGCGTGAAAATCGCGAATCACACAAAACCGATTTCACCGTCGCGGTGGACGCCGCGCGCGGCATCAGCACGGGCATCAGCGCCGCAGATCGCGCCCGCACCATCGCCGTGCTCGCCGATGTGAAATCACAACCTCGCGACCTCGTGCAGCCCGGCCATGTCTTCCCGCTGCGCGCGAAAGAGGGTGGCGTGCTTCGGCGGGCAGGACATACCGAAGCAGGCGTGGATCTGGCCCGGCTTGCCGGACTGCAACCAGCGGCGGTCATCTGCGAAATCATGAACGCCGATGGAACGATGGCGCGACTGCCGCAGCTCCTCGCTTTTAAAAAGAAACACAAACTCCGCATGGTGAGCATCGCCGCGCTCATCGCTTACCGTCGCAAGAGCGAGAAGCTCGTTGTTTGCGAGCAGGTGGTGAAAATGCCCACGGAATACGGCGAATTTGATCTGCACCTCTATCGTTCGCTGGTGGATAGCGCGCATCATGTCGCGCTCGTGCGCGGAAAACTCACAGCTTCCAAGGCAACCTTCGTGCGCGTCCACAGCGAATGTCTTACGGGCGACATCTTCGGCTCGATGCGTTGCGATTGTGGAAACCAACTCCACGCCGCATTGCGGCAGATCGATCGCGCGGGGCACGGCGTCCTACTATACATGAGGCAGCACGAAGGGCGCGGCATTGGTCTCGCGGCAAAAATCCACGCCTACAAACTCCAGCAGGAGGGCTTCGATACCGTGGAGGCGAACATCAAACTCGGTTTCCCCGCCGAACTGCGCGACTATGGTGTCGGCGCGCAAATCCTCCACGATCTCGGCGTGCGAAAAATGCGCTTCCTCACCAACAACCCGAAGAAAGTGATCGGCCTCGAAGGCTACGGACTGAAGATCGTGGAGGTCGTCCCGATCAAATCAACGCCGAACAAACACAACGCAAAGTATCTTGAAACCAAGCGTCTAAAGATGGGGCATCTGCTGTAGTCATGCCGCGCGGTAGGGCACTCGCTGTATCTTTCCTGCTCGCAGCGGGGCTGGCATCGGGAGTGTGGTTTTCCCTCAAACGACAGCCGAAGCATCCCGCAGCCATCGTGCAGCGCGAGTCGTCGCCGCTGGATGTGCTCAACAAGGAAGAGCGCGTGATTTATGACATCGTCGAGCGCTCTGTGGTCTCGCCGGTGGAATTGTGGCTGAACCCAATTTCGAATCCATTACCAGGGGAGAAAGTGGATGCAGCCAAGCGACTCCTCTCTGAATTAGAAGCGCGTGCTGCTGCACAAAATATCGCCACCACCGATCTTCGCGCACAGCTCGCTGCCATCGCCAAAATACTGCGCTCACACCCCATTCGTGCTGCCGACATTGACGCATTCGCCGCGCTTGCAGCTTTTGATTTCGACGCGCTGCACGAGCCAGCCGAGGGAAGCGCAGGCGCATGGCGTGTGTGGCTCGCGATTGGGAAAGCGCGTCTGGCAGGCTGGAAGTTACCCGAAGCAACAGCCGCCTACGAGCGTGCTCTCGCGCTGTGGCCGACGGATGCGAGTGCGGAGTGGAAGAGGCACGTCGGCATCCTTCACGCGCGCACGCTCGCAACGCAGGGGCTTTTTTCCGAAGGCGAAAATGTCCTTCGTCAGCAAGGTCCTCAGACGGGGGATAAGCCCTGGTCGGATGCGGATGCTGCTTGGTGGAAAAACGAACTTGCGAACATTTACATGGCGCAAGGAAAGCTGATCGACGCGGAGAGAGAGATGCGTCGCGCACTGGAGCTTGCGGAAAAAGTGCATGGTTTGGTGCACACGAACGTCGCCGCCATTTCTGTGAATCTAGCTGCTGTCCTCGCCATGCGTGGCAACTACGGCGAGGCACTGCGACACATCGTGCGCGCTGAGGCAATCGGCGAAAAAGTTCTACCCCCCGCCGATTTTCGGAACGTCCAATGGGCTATGCAGCATGCGAGCATTCTCATGGGCCTGAATCGCTTCTCCGAGGCTGTGGATTTTCTCGAACGTGCGATTCTCCATTCGCAAAAGCACTTCGGCGTCGAGCATGTCCTCACCATCCAGCTTCGCAAATTGCAGGCTGACTGCGCGCGGCGCGCCGGTGCTCTTGGCACTGCGGCGCGCATGGAAAAAGAAGCCACAGCGGATCTGGAGGACTTGCTTGGCGAGAAAGATCCCGAGCGTGTTGCGATCCTCCGCGAGAAGGCGCTCCGCCTTGGCGAACGCGGAGATTTTTCCGGTGCTGAGCGTATGTTTCGTCACGCACTCGATATTCTTCCAAAGGGTAGATTTTCCAACGAGCGCGGGATGCTTGTCGCCGCCCTCGGCGAAAACCTCATCGCTCAGCGACGCATTGCCGACGCTGCGTCACTCATCGAAAAAGCGGTCGCTGAGTTGGAGGCACGAGGCGAGACCACACCCGAGTTTCTCGCATTGCTCCGTGTTTTCGCCCGTATTCGTCAGGCGGAAGGCAAGCCCGCCCTTGCTCGATTGCTTTTGGAGCGAGTTCTCGCCGTATCGGAAAAACACAGCGGGCCGGATAGTCGCGCCGTTCTGGATGCGCTCGGAGCAATCGCTGCCTTCCAGCGTGACGAAGGGCAGATGGAGGAAAGCGAAGCTACGCGCCGACGCATCCTTTCGATCTTCGAGAGAGTCATGGGGCAGCGTCAGGCTGGCTACATCGAGGCAAAATTCGCCATCGCGGTTTGTCTCGCGGAACAAGGCCGGGCAAAGGACGCCCTCCCGCTCATGCAGGAAGTCCTCACCGTCGCCGCAGAGATACTGCCCGCGAATGATCCGATTTTCATCTACTACTACTCGATGACTGCGGGCACCCACCAGAGCCTGCAACAACACGCCGAGGCAAAACCCCTCGCCCGGCGAGCGCTGGCGCTGGCCATCAGTCATCATGGTGAAAACCACCCGGACACCGCGACTGTCGCTGCTACGTTGGCGAAATCCTTGTTTGCCCAAGGAGAACTTGAAGAGGCGGAAAAACTCCTGCGCAATGCTGTAAAAATTGCGAGCGACACCAGTGGTAAATTACACAAGCAACTCCCGGGTATTCTCATGACCCTCGCCGGCACCCTCGCCACCAAGGGCGCTCACGAAGATGCCGAGAAAATCTACCGCACCGCGCTTTCGCTTTATGAGAGCGAGTTGCCGGGAAACACCACCGGATACTTCAATACACTCGTATCGCTGGGGGATCTCCTTGTTTTTCGAGGCAAGCATGCCGAGGCAGCGACATTGCTACGCCGCGCACTCTTGCTGCGAACTCGCACACTGAAAGCAGACGCAGCGCTCCCAGCCGAGATTACGCTCTGTCGCGAAATCTACGCACGCGCCCTTCGCGGACAGGGATTATCCGAGAAGGAAGTCGAAGCTCGCATTCAGGAAGCTGGCACGCGAGTGAAGTGAAATGGCTTGAGGGCTTCGCATACGTGACTGATTGTAGCGCCCTCTCCGGCCAAAGGTCTTGTGCCTTAAGAGGCGTTTCGGGATAAGATTGCGTTTGTGAATCGCTTCCTAAATTACGCATTCGTGCCTTTCCGGGATCCCCTCACACGGGAGTTCCTACTTTTTAGCCTGCCTGCGCTCATCATCGGGTTAGCGCTGCGCGTGTCACTTTGCGTTCAGATGCCGATGGGTGTCTATCACGACGACACCCCTGATTTACTTTGCACGGCGGATCGCCTGCTGCACGAGGGCAAGTGGGATATACATGCGAAGAAGACCTTTCTTGTGCCGATGGCATACGTGATTCCTTTTCTGCTGCCCCTGCCTGCGCTGGTGACAATCCCGCTTTTCCAGCACGTGCTCGGGCTTGGCCTGATCGCGATCATAGGCCTGCTTTGCCGACTATGGTTTACACATTGGAAATGGTTCATCGTGCCGCTCACGTGTGCGACTGCTGTGAATCCATTCATACTCTGGTATGAGCATACGCTGTTGGCCGAGTCGCTGTTCATCTTCTGCACAGCAGTCGTCGCGCTGGCCGGCACGCTCTACGCGCTCGCGCCCACGCGTCGGAGATTCATTTTTCTTTGCGTCGCACTTTTTTTAGAAGCGGGGGCGCGCCCCGAAGGGAAGCTGCTCTTTGGTTTCGGCATCCTCCTCGTCTTGCTGCTCCACGCACGCGCGTGGCGCACGGAATGGAGGCGCGTGGCAATCATCGCTGTGCTGGGACTTATCACACATTTTGTGACACGCACTTCGCAGGCCGGGCTGTTGCTCTATACGTCCGTCGCGAAAATGACACCGACCGAACTGCGCTGCGCGCCAGGTTTTGATCCCTACATCGCGCCGATCCGCGCGGACTTGCAGAAGCGATGGGACGAGCAACTCGCCTTTCCGAAAGTGAAAGACCGCCGTGCCGTGGCTGCTGCAGTCGCGCAGTATTTGAAGGAAACTTCCGGTGGCGCGGCTCCGAAGGAGCATCAAGATCACAATAA
>CAMBOD010000027.1 GCA_945868985.1 Prosthecobacter debontii
GAATTCCCGACGCACCCGTGGGCGCGATCAATTCCGCCGTGCGATCCGTGCGCGTTTTGTCTGGCGCAGCGGCGTAACGCAGACTCGCGCCAGAGCCGGGCAGCGTAGCGACCACCGCCGCAGTGAGCGGTGTGGGCGTGCGATAGACAAAATATGCCGCGTTGTCGCTGGGATGATCGTCTGCGGGCAGTTCTACTTTTCCCCAGCCGCCAGCCTCCGCGAGTTTGGCCACGTCAAACTTCAGCGCCTGCCGCTGCACAGGCGCTTTGAGCACGAGATCGGTCTGCGATTTCGCGCCTTCGCGCGTGACGAGCAGCGGAAACGTCCCCGTCGCGCCGCCCGTTTTGATTTCGAGCGAAAGTGCGAGCTGGCCCTTGTCCGCCGCTCCGCGAGCGAGACGGAAATCCGCGCTCTTCACCGCCACGCTGAGATTCGTTCCGCCCGATGACGATAGATCGAGCACACGCATCCGTGTCTCCTGCGACAGTGCCGTGAAACGTGCGGCGATGTCCTGCCACTCAGCACTGTCGGGGCGCCAGTTGCTCGCCTGCAAATCACTCGCGAGACACACTTCCGCGCTGCCCGGCTTGTTTTTTGCGAGATAATCCAACGCCGTTCGCAGCATCGCGGGGATGTCCGCAGCAGTGTCCGTCGCCTCGGCCATCTGCATCGCGCCGAGCGACGCCGTGTCAGCGATTTCGAGCGGCTGACGCAGCACGTTTTCGATGAGCACAAATCGGCTTCCCGCGCTCTGCTTCGCCGCCTGAGCGAGCAGGGCGAGGGCGTGCTGGCGCTTACTTTCCTGACTTTCCGGCGCGCGCCCCTCCATCGAGGACGAACGATCCAACACCACAATCACCACCTCCGGCGCGCCGCCCGCCGCCGAGCCGAGCCAGCCGCCCACGATGGGCCGCATCATCGCCCACAGTAGGAAAAACAAAATCAACGAACGAAATAGCAGCAGCAGATACTGCCTGAGCTTGGCGCGCCGCGTCGCAGCCTTGTTCGCCTTGAGCAGGAAGATCATCGCCGCCCAATGCACTGTGCGATAGCGCAGCCGGTTCAGCATGTGGATGACTATGGGCAGCAGCACCGCGAGGAAAATCCAAGACGTCCATGGCTGGAGCAGACTCACCGTCCTCCTCCCTTTTTCGATGCGCGAAGGCGCTGGAGCATGAACTGCGTCAGCACTCCCTCGAACGTCTGATCCAGATACGTGAAATGATAGTCCACATGGAACTGTTGGCAGCCGTGGCGTAGCGTTGTGAGATAATCATCCAGCGCCTCGCGGTAGGCCTCGCGCACGATGGCAGGGTCGGTGATCAAGTCGGCCCCGTTTTCCATGTCCACGAAACGCACCGGGCGCGTGAAATCGAAATCCATCTCCTGCCTGTCCAGCAGGTGAAAGAGCGCAACGTCGTGTTTGTAAAAACGCAGGTGCTTGATCGCATCGAGCAGTTCCGGCACATCGCAAAATAGATCACTCACCACGATCACGAGCGCACGACTGCGGATGCGCTCCGAAAAATCATGCAGCCTCTGCACGATGTTCGATTCGCCCGACGGCTTCGCGTCCGCCAGCGTCTGGCAAAGCTGCCGCAAGTGCGACGGCGTGTGCCTCGGCGGCAAATCCATCACCTTCTCGGCAAAGCAAGTCAGCCCCACCGCGTCGCCCTGATGCACCAGCAAATGCGCCAGCGTGCCCGCGAGCTTGCGTGCATAATCAAACCTCGTCCCGCCGTCGGGCTGCGACGTGTATTTCATCGAGCCGCTCGTATCCACCACGAGGTAGCAGCGCAGATTCGTATCCGCCTCGAATTCGCGGATGAAAAATTTGTCCGTCCGAGCAAACACGCGCCAGTCGAGAAACTTGATGTCATCCCCAGGCGTATATTTCCGATACTCCGCAAACTCCACGCTCGCCCCGCGCGTCGCCGAACGATGCAGCCCGGTCACTGACCCCAGCATCGGATTGCGAACATTCAAAATCAGTCGCGAAAGCCGCGCGATGACGCCTTGGTCGAGGAAGTCGAGATTGGCACCGTCCGCAGCCATCAGATGCACCTCCTATATGATGACGCAGTCCATAAGGCGACCGCTCGCTGAGTTGCTACAAGCAGGGCAAACATCCGAAGTGCAATCTCTCGCAAGGTCGCGACCCGTAGGGTCGCAACTACGGTAGCCGTGGGTGGAGCGCAGCGAAACCCACGGATCGTGTGTAAGCGCCATGCGCCGCGTAGCGGCGCGACAAACGACAGGCAATTACAGGTATTTTTCATCGAATGGGATGCCCGCCTCACGGAGGAGTCGCTTGTATTCGTCGAGAAATGAAACCTTCTTGTGATGCTCCGCCTGATTTTTGATGTATTCAGCAACCTCGTCCTTTTGATCCCGCGAAACACTGAATGCTCCGTAGCCGTCCTGCCAGCCGGTGAAATCGGGGAACACATTCTCCGTTTTGATCCACTTCGTCGCACCGGTCTTCACCTCTTTCACATAATCCGCCATCGAGAGTGTGGTCGGAATCGAAACGAGAATGTGAATGTGATCTTCCACTCCGCCGATACGATGAAGCCTGCAACCAAGATTGCGGTGAATGCCCCAAATGTAGCTGTAGAGATCTTCGCGACGTTCGGAAAATAGCACCCGACGGCGCTCCTTGGTGGAGAACACCACGTGGTAATAAATTTGGGTGAACGTGTTTGCCATGATCACCAAATGTTCGTGCACGCTGTGGTGCAATTTTTACCGTGGTAGTCGCGCCGCATACGCGGCGCTTCCGTTTGGCGGACGATCCGTGGTTTTTGCTGCGCTCCACCCACGGCTACCGTAGTTTCAGCCCTACGGGCTTCAGTGGGCAACTGTAGCGGCGAGCAAATCACAAACCCGCGGTTCCTCATTTCGAGTAACCGCCCCTTCGTCATTCGCCATCCGACATTCGCCATTTTCTACGCCTCCGTCTCCTTGATCACACGCTTGATGACCTCTGCGCTGTCTATGCCTTCGCTCTCGGCGTGGAAATTGACGAGGATGCGGTGGGCGAGCACGGGCTCGGCGACTGCGAGCACGTCTTCCAATCGCGTGAGGTAGCTTCCTTGCAGGACGGCGCGCGCTTTTGCACCGAGGATGAGATATTGCACGGCGCGCGGGCCGGGGCCCCACATGACGTATTTTTTCACCCAGTCCGGTGCCTCGACTTCGCGCGGGCGGCATTTGCGGACGAGCTTCACCACGTATTCATAGACGTGCTCGGGCACGGGGACGCGACGGACGATGTCCTGAAAACCGAGGATTTCGTGGCCTTCGATGATTTTATTGAGCGGCGGCGGCGCTGCACCGGTGGTGGCTTTTGCGATGAGCAATTCCTCCGCGGCGCTGGGGTAGCCGACGTTGATGAGGAACATGAAGCGGTCGAGCTGCGCCTCGGGGAGCGGATAAGTGCCTTCCTGCTCGATGGGGTTTTGCGTCGCGAGGACGAAGAACGGTTTATCGAGCGCGAAGCTGTGTTTGCCGGAGTTCACGCGCTGCTCCTGCATGGCCTGCAAAAGCGCGGCCTGCGTCTTCGGCGGCGTGCGGTTGATTTCGTCGGCGAGCACGATGTTGGCAAAGATGGGACCTTTCACGAACTCGAACGCGCGACGCCCTGCCTGTTCGGTCTCCTGCAAAATCTCGGTGCCCGTGATGTCGCTCGGCATGAGGTCCGGCGTGAACTGGATGCGGCTGAACGAAAGATGCATCACCTCTGCAAGCGAGTGAATGAGCAGCGTCTTCGCAAGCCCCGGCACGCCCATGAGCAGCGCGTGGCCGCGTGCAAAAACGCACGTGAGTAGTTTCTCGACGACGTGGTCCTGACCGATGATGACCTTGCCGATTTCGGTGCGGACTTTTCCGTAGATGTCGCGCAGGCGGTCAATGGCTGCCACGTCGGCTTCCTGGGTGGTATTTGCTGTTTGCATAATTGGGGTCGTGTTTAGTGCCCGCACGCTATCCCTGTCGGCGGCGGAAATGACAACGCGAAAGACAGCCACGAATGCCGTAATGTTCACCACAATTCGCGGTTATTTCTGCAAACTCGGGCGGCAGATGAATTGAATGATGGAAGTTCTGCGGTGGATATTGGATGCTCCGCACGTGCGCTTTTCCATCGTCACACCCAGTTTCCGACAGCCTGAATGGCTCCGGCTTTGCGTGCGTTCGGTGGAGGATCAGGGTGTGGAGAATGAACAAATTATTCAGGATGCGGGCAGCGGCCCCGAGTTCGGTGAATATGTGCGCGCTGAAACGCGCGCAAAGTTTTTCGAGGAAAAGGACGACGGGATCTATGACGCACTCAATCGCGGCTTTGCGAGAGCGAGCGGCGAAATTTTGGCATGGCTGAATTGCGATGAGCAATATCTGCCCGGCGCGCTCGCTGCGGTGGATGCGTATTTCACGGAGCATCCGGATGTGGACGTGCTGCTCGCGGACAATCTCGTCGTGGACGAAGAGGGTCGCTATATCGCGCACCGCTTTTCGCTGAAACCCATCGAATCGCACTGTTGGCTGCGCTTTCCCGTGGCGAGCTGTGCGCTGTTTTTCCGGCGGAGTGTGTGGAAAAACTTCGACACACAGTGGAAGTCGTCGGGCGACTGGTGGTGGTTCATGGCGATGCTGCGCGCAGGCGCACGCGTAGGCGTGATGCGCAGGTTCGTGTCGGCTTTTGCGGAGACGGGGAAAAATCTCGGTCTCTCGCCGATCACGACACGCGAACAAGCCGTCATATCCGCAGCACGTCCGGCGTGGGTGAAGCTGTGCGCGCCCCTGCTGCTCGCGGCACATCGGGCGCGTATGTGGGCCAGCGGAGCGTTCCGCGTGCAGCCATTCGACTACCAGATTTTCACGCGCGGCAGCACGGAGAGGAAAACATTCCGCGCAGAAAAGCCAACAGCGCACTGGCGGCGTAGTTAGCGCGAGAAACCTGCGAGCCTTTCGCGAAAATAGCCGCCACCTTTTGCGCCAGCGGGTAATCCACACAAAGCGCCGAGCCACGCTGCACGCAGCACGTCGCCGAGCGCGCTTGGGCCAAATCGGCGGAGATGTCGTAGCGCGTTGCCGGGCCAGTGACGCGCGAGACTGCGTTCATGTTTCGTGCGGGCGGCGAGATAGGCACAGTTTTGCAGCATCGCGGCGTGCTTCATCCGTTCGGGGAAATCATCCACAACTCTGCCGCCGCCGGGCGGAAGGTGCGCGACACGTGCGGCGGGCACGAAGACGCCTTTTGCCGCAGCGGTGACGCGGAGAGAGAAATCGAGGTCTTCGCCGCGCATCCAAAAATCCACACGATGCAATCCGGCACGCAGCAGGGCTTCGCGATCCACCAAAAGTGCAACACCAGTTGCCCATGTGAACGGCACGGGTGAAGGGCCGCATTTTTCCAAATACTCGCCGGGTGTTGCGACGCGGCGGAGCACATCGAACTTCGCCTTCTCACTAAGCCCCGGAAACCAATTCAACCGCCCGTCCGCATCGGCTGCAATCGGACAGGCCGCGCCTGCGCTGTTCGCACGCATCGCATCCAGCATCGTGCCGAGCGTGGCGGGCTCGACGACTGCATCGTCGTCGAGCACCCACACGTGGGTCAGCGTCGGAAATTCCCGCAGCGCCGTCTCCTCCGCGAGACGCAGCCCGCCGCCGCAGCCGAGATTTTCTCCCGGCACGAGATAGCGGTGAGGCAGCGCGCATCGTTCGACATTTTCCAGCGTGGCAGCATCGCCCGCGTTGTCCACGATGACGATGCCATGCAGGGCGACCTTGCTTTTTTCGAGCGAAGCGAGGAGCCGCGAAAGCTCCGCCGGCCTGCGATGCGTGGCGATGACGGCGACCGTGCTCATGGCTGTATGGCGCTCTCGCGGAGCAATCGTGATGTAAGCACGCCGCGTCCAATTTGCGTTCGGAGGTGTTCGTAAATTTCCGGCCATACGGCATCGGGCAGCAATTTCGTCATGCAATACGGCTCTTGGAAAAGACAGTAGTCGAAGCAGGGGCGCCACGGGCAAATGTCGCGGATGACGAGGTGATGGATGTCGCCCCACGGACGAAACCAATCCGGATCGGTCGGCCCAAAAGCAACGACTGACGGACGTCCGCAACATGCCGCAAGATGGCCGGGGCCGGAATCGTTGCAGACGAGAAATTCAACGCGACCCAGCACATCCACAAGTTCGTTCACACCGAGCGTCGGCAACACTTGATCGCACAGCGGCGCAAGGCCGAGACCGTAGCCATCGAGATCGGGGATGAGCGCGAGATGAAAGTCGAAAACCTCGCGCATTTTGCGGACTATTCTTTCGAAATACGCCTCGGGCCAGCGGCGCACCGGAATGCGCGCGCCAGGGTGCAACACGACGAGCGGCTTCGTCACATTCGCAAAAATTTCATCCACTTTCGCCGAGCGATACTTTGCGTGATCGAGACGCGGGCCATTGTCCATTTTGGCGAAGCCAAGCGCATGACCGAGGTCGCACCAGTCCTCGACTTTGTGCTGCTTGGGACGCGTGCGTTGCACGGGGCGGTTGAGAAAATATGTGCTGGTCTTCCACGGAAAACCGTAACGCAGGCGTGCGTGGGTAAGCCACATCACCAGATGGTCGCGCGGGTCGTTGCGCACGGATACAGCGGCATCGAATCTTTCGCGGCGCAGGCGCGAAATAAGCCCCAGCAAAAGAGGCCAGCGCCACGCCCATAGACGGTATTTTCCTCGATAGGCCGTCCAAGGCGCATCGTAGGCGATGAACCGAATCTGCGGAAAAGTGCTCGCGAGCAGCGGCTGCGCGTGAGCCTTGCCGACGAGCGTCACGTCATAGCGCTCCACAGCGGCGCGCAGCATCGGCGTTGCAAAAGTAAGATCGCCGAGGCCCCATAGTTCGAGGACGAGGAGCTTCGGTCGGTGTGTGATGTTCGAGGAATCGTCGGCCACAGCGCGCAGCCATTTGGCCGCACCGGGCGCGCAATGCAAACGATTCCGTCGTTCGGAAAGCCGGAATCCGCAGGCCTGCTATGCGCTGAATGCCCGCTCGACGAGCTGGCGCTGCTCGATGTCGCTCACGTTTTTACTGCCGACAGCGGTGCTGGCGGCTTCGTCGCGGCCAGCGTAGGGGATGTCGGTCCATTTGCCTTTGATTTCGTGGAGCAGCGTTTGCAGGCGGGGCTTGATGAAACGATGGGCGCCCATGTTTTCCGGTTCCTCCTGACACCAGACAAATTTCATGGCGTTGGGGTAGCACTTGATAGCGTCAATCAGAGCGCGTTCGTGCAGCGGGTAGAGCTGCTCGATGCGGATAAAAGCAGTGCGCCCGATTTGGTTTTCGTCGCGGAATTTCACGAGATCGTGAAACACTTTCCCTGTGCTGAAAATGATGCGCGTCACCTGCTCGCGTTCGCAGTTGAGCGATTCGGTGCCGTCGAAAATTTCGTGGAAACGCCCCTCGCTAAAGTCGCTCACTTTCGACGCAGCAGCTTCGAGACGGAGCATGGATTTCGGCGTCATCAGCACGAGCGGTTTTTTGAAATCGCGCTTCATCTGGCGGCGCAGCACGTGGAAATACTGCGCGGGTGTGGTGAGCGCGGCGACCTGGATGTTGTCCTCGGCGCAGAGCTGGAGGAACCGCTCCAGCCGTGCCGACGAATGCTCTGGGCCCTGACCTTCGTAACCGTGCGGGAGCAGCAGCACGATGCCAGAAGGGCGCTGCCATTTGCTCTCAGCACTCACGATAAATTGATCGATGATCACCTGCGCGCCGTTCACGAAATCTCCGAACTGTCCCTCCCACTGGCAGAGCATCTCGGGGTAGTTGAGCGAGTAGCCGTAGTCGAAACCAAGCACTCCCGCCTCGCTGAGCAGCGAATTGTAGATGCAAATTTTCGCCTGCTTGCCGGGCTGCATGTTATCGAGCGGGCACCAGCGCTGGCGCGTGACGGTGTCGTAAAGATAAGCGTGGCGCTGGCTGAAAGTGCCCCGGCGAACGTCCTGCCCGCTGAGACGCACGGGTGCGCCTTCCAGCAAAAGACTTCCCCACGCGAGCGACTCGGCGGTCGCCCAGTCAATTCCCTCGCCGCGCTCGAACGCCTGCCGTCGTTTATCGAGCACAAACGTCTTCACACGCGGATGCACGGCGAAGCCATCGGGCGGAGTCGTCATCGCCCCGATGATCTTTGCGAGCGTGTCCTTCGCCACCGCAGTCGCCACCGGTGCGTGCGAATACGCAGGCTGCTGGACAGCCGTGCTGCCCTCGAATTTCGCGTCGCGTTTTTCGCGGCCCTGCTTTTTCTGCGCGGCGGTGGCCTGCGCCTCGGCGAGCGCGTCTTCGAGCCGTTTCCACAGCTCCTTTTGAAAAGACTCGGCCTCCTCGGCGGTGAGCACCTTTTCGCCGACGAGCTTGTCGCGAAAAATCGTGCCGACGCTCGGGTGGCTCGCGATGTCGCGATACATGTCCGGGCTGGTGAAAGCGGGATCGTCGTTTTCGTTATGGCCGTGGCGGCGGTAGCAGACCATGTCCACAAAAACGTCGCGCTTGAACTGCTGGCGAAACTCAAACGCCAGCTCCATCGCGTAGCGCACCGCAAGCGGATCATCTCCATTCACGTGAAAAACGGGCGCCTCCACCATCTTCGCCACGTCGGTGCAATACTGCGAACTGCGTGCGTCGGCGGGCAGCGTGGTGAAGCCGATCTGGTTGTTGATGACGAAATGCACCGTGCCACCGATGCGGTAGCCCTGGAGTTGCGACATGTTCAGCACCTCCTGTCCGATTCCCTGCCCCGCGAGCGCGGCATCGCCATGGATCAAAATCGGGACGACCTTGCTGCGCTCCACCGTGTCCTGCCGGATTCGCTGGCGGGCGCGCGTCATGCCCATCACCACGGGATTTACGATTTCGAGATGACTCGGGTTGGCGCTCAACCGCACCTGCACCGTCGCGCCGCTCGGCTTCACCACGCGGTCGTTCACATAGCCGAGGTGATATTTCACATCGCCGTCGCCATAGACAGAATCGGGGATGAAGTTCGGATCAAACTCCTGAAACATCAGCCGGTAGGGCTTTTTCAAAAACTCCGTGATGACCGCGAGACGCCCGCGATGCGCCATGCCCATCGTGATTTCCTCCACGCCAAAGCGCGGGCAGTTTTCGATCACCGCATCGAGCGCTGAGATGAACGACTCAGCGCCCTCCGCGCTGAACCGCTTCTGCCCCTTGTAGGCCACCGTGTGCAGGAATCGCTCGAACGACTCCACTTTCAAAATGTGACGCAGCATCCGCTTCTTCGTCGCCGAATCCGCGACCCACTGTGCACGGTTTTCGATGCGGTCGCGGAGCCAGTTGCGCACCCGCGCATTTGCGATGTGCATGAACTCAAAGCCGATGTTGCCGCAGTAGATTTCCTCCAGCTTCGCGCGCATCTCGCGCAGCGGCATCGCCTCGCCGTCGAGAAAATATTTCGAGCTGACGGGGAGATCGAGGTCCTTGTCGGAAAAGCCGAGTTCGCGCAGCGCGAGCAGATCGTTTTTCGGCGCGTTGTGCGCAATCGGGTTCGTCCAGGCGAGCGTGTGTCCGAGCGTGCGGTAGGCATACACGAGCCCGTCCACACGCGTCTGCAAAGCCCCGTCCGCACCCGCAGGCGACGCGCCATTCGAGCCCGCCGGACGCTTTTCAAACTGCGCAAAACCGAGATGAAACCCCTCGCAAAACGCCCGCATCGAAGGCTCCACGTCCTCAGGATTTTTCAGCCATCGCGAGTAAGCCTCATCGAGCAGATCCACATTATATCGGTTAGCAAAAGTCACAGCCATGCCACCACGCTATGCAGCATCCCGGATGAAAACAAGAAGCGGAGATTTCATGGAGCGAGCGGAACAGAAATCCAGTATGCCGCCGCATTAACCTCTCCGGCTTTCCATCCTCCGCAATTAACCTCTCTCAGCTACATAAGACCCTTAATAATATACCGAGGGGGTTTCCGCAGGCGACAAGAGGTAAACGCAAGGTTGTATGCCAGCGCCAACACAACGCCCGGCACCGACACGGTTCTCATGCACAAATTCACCGCACGCCAGTGCGCTAAATTCGCACGAACATTCTCCAAAACCGCATTAATCCCGCATTTTATCTGGTCCAAGTAAACCTTTTGGAGCCGGGAAATAGAAGGAGTGGATGAGGCTCCCATTAAAGGTCGGCCATTGATTCGACTCGCCACAGGGGCACTTGAAATTGGACGTTTAGGGCGTGCAGCAACCAGCGCCCATTTTATACGCAACCAGCGCCCGCATCGGCGGCGCGGGTCTCGATGCTGTGGCACTCGAATCGCTCCGCGCACTCGAAGGCGCTGCGCTGAACTGGCAGGCGCTCGCTTTTGAAAATCGCAGTGAACTGCCGGACGCACGCATCTCGACTTTGCGCTGGCATCCCGTGCGTCTGCTCAGCGGGCTTGGCAGCGAGCACTATTACGCGGCAAAAAAACACGCACTCGATCGCGCTGCGGCGCGACGGCTCGCCCGCGGAGAGTGGTCGCTTTTTCACGGCTGGAGCGGGGAGAGCGTGAGCACGTTGCGAGTGGCGAGGGAGCGCGGCATTCCTTCGCTCATCGAAATCCCGACGTGGCACCGGCACAAAGGAAAAAACAAGCCGCTGCGCCTGACGAAAAGCGAACGCGAAGCCGCTGCGCTGCGCGGATGGGCGGGATGGAAGCAGCGGCTGCTCATCACACGGCACCAAATGCTCGAAGAATACGACCTCGCTGATCTCATCCTCGTGCTCAGCGAAAAAGCGGAGGAAACTTTTCTCGCGGCTGGCATCGCGAAGGAAAAACTTTTCCGTCATCAGCGCGGCGTGGACCTGGTGCGTTTTGCGCCTGTTCCTGTGCAGCCGGAGAAATTTCGTGCTGTCTTCGTGGGCGCGCTTATCGAGCGGAAGGGTGTTCATCACTTGCTCCGCACGTGGCGGAAGCTGGGACTGCGTGATGCGGAGCTGGTTTTGGTCGGCACGGTGCATCCGGAAATTGAGCCAGTGCTCCGTGAATGCGCGGGCGACGATATCATCGTGCGCGGCTTTGTGAAAAACGTGGCGGATGAATATCGCGCGGCAAGCGTCCACATTCTGCCGAGCGAGTGCGAGGGCAGCGCCAAATGCACCTACGAAGCCGCTTCGTGCGGGCTCGCGCAAATCACCACGCGCGAATCCGGCGATGTCGTTCAGGATGGAGTGAATGGACTCATCATCCCGCCAAACAATCCCGATGCACTAGCCGCCGCGATCACGCGCCTGCACGCAGACCGTGATCTCTGCGCACGCCTCGGCGCCGCAGGACGCGAGCGAGTCTGCACACAATTTACGTG
>CAMBOD010000028.1 GCA_945868985.1 Prosthecobacter debontii
TAAGCCTACCGCTCCGGCACGAGAACGCAGCGGAATCCAAAAATCACATCGCGCTCCGCACGATCCACCACGTCGCGGTAGCCGAGACGGAGTTCTTCCTGCTTGCTCGTCGCCCACGAGCCGCCGCGCAAAACACCCCAATCTTTTCGCTGCGTGCCACCGTTGTAGCTATCGGCCATCCACTGCCACACGTTGCCGGTTATGTCGAAAATGCCGAGCTTGTTCGCTGGGAACGTCCCCACCGGCGACGTGCGCGGGAAGCCGTCGTTGTAGCCGACAATGCTCCCCGTGCGACCTGCGCCAGGCGCGTTTCTGTATGCCGTATCGGCGAAATTTCCCACGTTGGGCGGAGGCGGCCACGTTTTTCCCCACGCAAAATCCCGCACAACACCATCGCGCTTTTCCGGCGTCGCCCCGCCCTCGTCCGGCATCCCCGCAGCCGCGCTCCACTCTGCATCCGTCGGCAGACGGAAAAGCTGACCATCATCGAGTTTACCCGCTTTGAATTCGTGCTGCGTGAGCCATTCACAAAACGCCATCGCGTCCTCACAATTGATGCGGACGATGGGATGATTTTCATCGTGTGCAAAATCCACCGGCAAACGCGGACGCCCCGTCTCCGCCGAATACACCGCATAATCCCGCACACGCACCGGCCAGATGCCGACGAGAATTTCGCCCACGGGAACAAACTTCATCCCGAGCGAATTCTCCCACGGCTCTCCGCGTCGCGCACCCGGCCTCGCCTCAAAGCGCGCCGCCGCAAAAACCTGCTTACCGGCCTCGACCACAGCCGAGACCTCGGACGGCTTGTAGCCTTCCAGTTTTAAAACATAGCGCACCTCGCCGGGTTCGAGTTCTTCGAGCAGCAGCGGCGTGCGCCCGAGCGATTTCTCCCCCGCAAAAATCTCCGCCCCCTGCGGCGCGCTCGTGATTTTCACACTGCCCGGGCTAAATGCGAACGCAACGCCGTCGGGACTGTCGTCCTGAATTGCCCGCGTCTGCTCCGGCCACGAGCGATGCCGCGCAGTGAGTTGATGCGCCCCTTCGATCAAAGTGACTTCGCACGGCGCAGCGCCCACGCGTTTGCCATCCACGAAAATCTCCGCGCCCGGCGGCGTGCTCGTGATCGCGAATTTGCGCGAACCAAACTCCAGCTTCACCGGCGTCATTCCCTCACGCTCGACGACCAGTGGCGCACGCTTTTCGCGTCCATCATTTCGCAAAACAACCTCGTAAGTCCCAGTCGGCAAATCCGTGAAATCCGCAGGCGTCATCCCCGTCTTCACCACGGTCTCACCATCGCGCACTTCAAATTCGCAACCGTCCGGCTTCGACTCGATGCGCGCCGCACCCACAAGCCGCCGGAGCAAAAGCTTCGGCGGACGCACCTCGCCGTTCGTGGCGACGGTGAATTTTACATGCGCCGCCGCATAGCCGACTTTCATCACATGAGCGACGTGCTCGCCCGCAGACACGTCCGCAAGCCGCGCCGGGCTTTGCATCCACCGTCCTTCCAAATCCTCAAAGCGCACCTGCGCACCTGGCGGCTCCGTCTCGATCACCACAGAACCCTTCCCCGCAGCAATCGGCGTCTCCGTTTTCCACCACGCAAACGCACCAACACCCGCAACAAACATCGCCGCTAGCGGCCACCACCGCCGACGCCCCGGCCTGCCCAGCAACGGACGCCCGTCGCGCACACGCACGAGGTCTTCGTGCATCTCCTCCGCCGTCGCGTATCGCTGCGTCGTGTCGAAGCAACACGCACGCAGCAGAACTTCGTTCAGCCGCAGCAGCAGCGCACGGTCGGGCAACTCATCGAGTCGCGTATTCACCTCCGGAAAATCGAGACGATCCTTCCCCATCGCGATTTCGTAAAGCACCTTCCCGAGACTAAAGAGATCCGCCTGCACCGTGCCCGGCCCCTCCGCAGGCACGTAGCCCTCGGTGCCCACAAACGACTGTTGTCCCATCGCGGAAACAAGCCCGATGTCCGCAACCTTCGGCACACCGCCGCAAAAAATAATGTTCGCCGGTTTGATGTCGCGATGCACGAGCCCATGCCGGTGCAGCGCCGAAAGCGCAGTAGTCAGCGAAAGCCCGAGCGTGATCACTTCATCCGCAGGCAGCCGCGCGACGCGCTTCAATTCACTCTTCAGCGTCTTCGGTTGATACGCAGCGGGATCAAAAATCGGGCGCTGCACCGCGTCATCCGCCAGCTCCATCACGTAGTAAAAAAACGCATCATCATCGCTGCGCCCCACGTGCAGGATGTCCACGAATCCCTCGTGCTCGCGTGACAGCGGCTCAAATTTTGCCATCCCCTCAAACTCTCGTTCAAACGCCCGCTCATCCTCGAAGCGCCGCCGATCCACAATCTTCACCGCGCGCCACGCACCGGTCAGCGAACGCGCCAGCCAAATCTCGCCGTAGCTCCCGCGCCCAATCGCACGCGCCACCGCATGATGCGGGACATGAGGCGGTTTGCTCGTGGTAGCGGTGGACACGGACGGGTTATGGCAGAAATCAGAAACAATGGCACTGCCATCGTGATGAAACGGCAAAGTCGTCGGAACGCATCGGCAAAAACTACGACTTCGTCCGCTTTTCAACCTGCGCGTCGGCTTCGCGCTCCCGCTGATACGCCGCGACTCCCTCCGCAATCGCCGTAGCGAGCCGCTCGCGATAGGCCGGCTGTGCGAGCTTTTTCGCTTCGCGCGGATTGTTTAAAAAACCACCCTCCACGAGCACGGCTGCGCATCGCGTGTAGCGAACAACCGCAAGGTCGCGCGCCTTCGCCCCACGATCCGTGATGTCGAGCCCGACAACCACCGCGCCCTGCACACACTGCGCGAAGGCATAGCCATTATCCGCAGGCGGCGGCTCGTGCCTTCGTTTAAACATTCCCGCGAGGCTCCATCCTTCGCTGCTCGCGGCGACTTTATCCGTCGCGTAAAAAGTCTCCACACCATCGCCCGCCGCAGTCGTGTTGTCGTTGAAATGAATGCTCACAAACAGCGCGCGCGGAATCGCATTCGCCACCTGCGCGCGGTCGAACAACTCGACAAAAGTATCATCCCTCCGCGTGAGCACGACCGGAAAACCGCGCGCACGGAGCTGCCGCTCCAGCCGCAGCGCAGTATCGAGAGCGAGGTCTTTTTCTCGCAGCCCATTGCGAAAAGCACCGCCGTCATGTCCGCCATGCCCTGCATCCACAACGACTGTTGGCAGCGTTCGATTCGGCGGCAAAAAAACACCCGGCTCGTCCATGCCGAGCGGAACGAGCATCGCCACACCCGCGAGAAACAGCACGAGACCAAGCAGGGGCAGCCACGTCGTCAATTTGCGCCAGCGCGAAGGCCCCGCAGATTTCGGAGGAGGTGTGACCGACTTCGGCGCGAAGAGCGGCAAGTCGGCGAGTTCTGACGACTCGCTGCTTTGTTTCAATGCTGGTGGATTGGGCTCCAAACGGCGGCACTATGCACGCATTCGCGCGTTACGCGAGCAAAGCCACTATTTCTTCGCCTCGGCAGGCGCTCGCAGCGTGTATTCACCTGCGTCAAAAGCCATCATGTTCGCAGGCTTGCCGAGTTTGAATTCCTCTACCACCACGCCGTCACTTTGGAGCAGCACAAACGCATCGCCCTCGCGCAACAACGCCGCCCATTTCAACTGCGGCGTTTCGCTGAGATGCGTGAGCGGAAGTCCGTCCGTCGTCTTCAAAAGCGCGCCCTTTTCATCCGTGCCCGCTTGCAGACGAATCTCAGTCTTTGCGTTTTGCAGCAGCGTATTGGCCTTCGTCTGCACCTTCACCTCCAGCGCAAGCTGCAACGGCTCCTTGCGACCAAGGTCGGCGGTGACTGCGGCGAACGTGTCGCTACTCACAATGCGTTTTTGATACACCGTCTTCCACGTCGAGACAGGCTCTTTCCCCGCGCCTTCCGCGATGGGCGGCGACTCTGCGTCTTTTGCAGCAACGAGCACCAGCGAACGCAGACGCTGCTCGTGTTCGTTTTCATCCAGCAAAAAAATCGTCTCGCTCCAATGCGATGCCGAGATCTGTTTGGGCGCTGGCTCGCCCTTCGCATAGGCGAGCCTCCGCACAAATTCCCCCTCCGCCGAATACGCACGCACCTCGCGCCCGGCGGGACTTTCCACAATCGTCCAAACATTCCCGCCGCGCCCGACACTCGCGGCAACCGCACGCTCCCTTTCACCCAACGCAACAACGTGCATCGCGTCCCCTTTGCCTACGGAAAGTTTGCCGTCCGCGACCGACGCAGCGACTTCGATTTTCGGCGGCTCGGCGCCCTCCTTCGCGAGATTCCAACCGAGCGTCTGCTCCTTCCCGTCCATGCCACGGAGGACGATGTTGATGTTGTCACGCCCATCGTTTTTCACCGCGAGCACACGTGTGATGCGCGGCGAATCATCGCCCTTCATCCAGTCGTTGCAGTGAAAGGCGACGCCTTCGATTGCGAGGTCGCCGACCATCCAGCCGCGCGCCGAGTATTTACCCGGCGGAAGCGGCTGGCCCGTATCATCACGCCCGTCCCATCGCGTGATGAACCCATTCAGCCCGACCACAAAATCCTTTTGCGTCGCCTCGCGATGCAGAGTGCGCACCAGCTTCCCCGCGCCATCGTAAATGCCGAGGCTCACAGTCCCTTCCAGCGGCGGCGGGAGAAATGTGATCTGACCGCCGTCCTTCTTTGGCGGCGGCGGCGCGTCCTCCTGCGCGAAGACAGGAAGCACCAGCGCGAGGAATGCAAAAAGTATGGCGATGCGATTACGCATAGATGCGCCGATCAGGGCGCGAGCAGAGACTGCCGCCCCATCCGTAATTTTCCAAGAACTCAGTCGCAGAAGCCCAAGAATGAGGTATGACATTTCCTCGCTGCGCTTGCTCTGCCGGTTGTCTGGCAGGTTATCTTGCAAGCTCGGTTCCTGTCGCCCCCCGATAGCACGGAGAGCCTTGATGTTTTAGTGGTGTCGGAAAAGTGGCGTTTCGCGTTGAGCGTCAGTTGCCCGCACCAGCAGCACGAGGTTTCCTCCACCAGCGGCGACCAGATTCAAGCCACCGGCAGCAACCATGTTTCCACCGCCTTTGACGAAGAGCGATTCGGCTAAAATCCATCGAGCACTAAAAACGGATGCGCCGCGGAATGACACGACCCGAAGGTGCCGACAACGTATTGGCGCAAGTGTGGGTGCTGCTCAGCAAATAGCCGTCACGCGTGCTGTCTTCTTGTTAATTTCCTCCACCTGCAGCGACCATATTATCTCCACCTGCAGCGACCATGTTGCCACCGCCTGCAGCGACCATGTTTGATGGTTTAAATGTCGCCACGATTCCAGCGCCACCTGCAATAGGGGTGAAGCGCGGACTGCCTTGGAACATGGAAATAGACGCAAATGTCGAGCCATCGAGTCCGATGAGCGAGGCGTTGTTCAAGCCGCGCATGGTGCTGCCGTCCTTGCCAATCAAAGTGCTGCCATCATTGCCGATGAGCGATGCGCCGTTGTCGCCTACGAGCGTGCTGCCATCGTTGCCAATCAACGTCGAACCGTCCAGCCCGATGAGATTTCCGCCACCAGCGGCGACTAGGTTTCCTCCGCCTGCAGCGACCATGCTTGGGATCGCTGGCACAAGCTGCGAGAGCGTGGCGGTGCCGCTAAATCCTGGTGCATTCTTAATCCCGATCAGATTACCGCCACCCGCTGCGACCATGTTCAATCCGCCCGCTGCGACCATGTTTCCGCCGCCTGCGGCAACGAGTCGGCTCGGGCCAACGATGAGGCCACGATTAAACCCAATCGGCGCAAAGTTTGCGCCGTTTTTGAGCGTCACGCAGTCCAGCCCGCGCACAGAGTAAAACTGCGAGTCTTTCGTCAATGATTTGAACTCTTCCTGGACCGTCGCTTTGTGCTGCCCGGCTACCCAACTACCGAAGCTCCAGATCGAGGCGTTCACACTCTCGAAGATCGAGAAATACCATTCCGCCGAGCGCACTTGGGTGTTAAAGGCATGGGCGACCTTGCTTCTCGCGTTGTTCGCGACAATTCGGCATGAGCTATCCTCCACGGCGGCGGCGCCAAACTTCTCGGCGACTTTCAGTTTCATCGTGAAGGCTCCGGTGGAATGGGCGGGGAGAGTCGGCAGATCGACGATGATGCGCTCGATGCGCGAGCCTTTCTTTTCGGTGCGCGTCGTGAGCGTGTATCGAGTGTCGGCGAGATTTGTTTGATTGCCCGGATCCGCCGGGCGCGTCATCTGCACGTCGGTCGCGCTGAGGAATGTGGTTTCAAACGGAATCTGCATCGCCACGTTGCCGCCTGTCGCGGCGGTGTCTCCTGCGTTGCCGAAGAAAATCGTCACATCCATCGTGCCGCCTTTCGTCGCCGTGATTGGCACGGCACGACCGATGAAGAGCTTTGGCGCACTGGGAACCGCCACAGGAATTGCGACGTCAGTTTCTACAGCACCCGCAGGCTTTTGCAGCTCGAAGCGCAATCGTTGATTCGTGCGCGGCGTGCGCAGTGCGGTTCGCGAAGTCTGGAAGGCGTCTATGAATGGCGAGATACGCACTTCTCCCACATCCGCAATCGCTTGGTTCAGCGGTGCGTTGACGGAGAGATAGATGGCTACCTCACCCGTCTCGCCGGGGTCGAGAGTGCCAAGCTCAAACCGCTGCGTCGTCGTCGCACCGGAAATTCCCGCAGGCAAAGTTTCGTCGCTAGTCAGCGCGCGTGGCATCGCAGTATCGGTCGTGACGAAGAACGCAGAATGGCCTGTCGTGCCGACTGGAATCGGGAGATTGATGAAGGCGTTGTAAGCAGGGAGCTGACCGGCATTCGTGTATTTGAGTGCGAAGCAGCACATTGCCTGCACGCGCAAAGCCCGGCTGCCGCTTGTATTCGAGCCGGAACTCGTAGGGCTTTGCGACTTGCACCGCGAGTATCTCGGGCTGCCCGCCTATGCCGCCCACAAGACTTTCTGTGAACATCGAGCCACTTCCCGCGCCGATGACCCGGCCCGGCGCAGTCGGTGTGAGTTTTTTCGAGGCATACTTCGCCGCGACCACGCGATAGGTCAGCACGCCACCTTCTCCAGCACCGAGATCGCCGACGCGGATTTTGAAAAAGTTCGCAAGGCGCAGGTCGCGGTTTGCGAGGCTTTCGTTTGGGCCGATGGGCTTGGTTCCGTCGAATAGCCTGAAATTCCCGCCGATAGACACTGGCTGACCATTGAGCCGGATAGAATCGGGCACCAGCGTGAAGTAACGGGAATCTATGTCGTCAAAAATTTCGCATTCCTTCGCCGTGCCTTCGCCGACATTGCGGTAATTTAAGGTAAATGTCGCCTCGCCATTGGGTGCCACGATTGCACCGCGCACGATACGCTCCACGGCTTTCGCACTTTCTTTGTATGGGATGCCAAACGTCTGCCGCCCTTGGAGCGTCGCACCTGTGACTTCTTTGCCCAAGTCAAGCTGCGGTGGGCGCACTATGGCGTTGGTGAGATTTACCGAAAATCCGTCGCCAATTGCCGTGAGCGTTTTCTTTGCCGCCGCGTTAAAAGCGGTGAACGTGTAGCCGGGGTCATCCTTAGACGGATTGCCGGTGAAGATGACGTTGCGTGCGGTGTCGAACGGCGTGCGCAGATTGAGGAAAACAACGCGGCTGGTATTCGCAGGCATCGCGCCGAAATTAAACTTCAGTTCGATGGTCTTTCCGACCTTGTCGAACACGCGCTCTGCGGAGGTTTCGTTGTCTTCGAGAAAAGAATCCACATACGCGCCCGCCGGGATTTTTACAGAGGCAAGCGCATTGGTCAGCGCGGCTGGGCTTTTGTTTTCCGCCGTAAAAAGCAGCGGAATCGTCGCGCCTTTCGGAAACTCAAATTCCGAACCCGCGACCCGCAGCCCGACCCGCAGCGGGTCTGCAATCGCGAGGGACGGAAGATTGAGTTTTTGATCGGTAAAATCCGGGCTCTCAATCAGCGCAGTGCCGACCAGATTGACCACGCCGCGCCCCAGTTTTTTCGCATCGTCGCGCACGAGGGCGATAATCCTGCGCCGCTGGAAATTCTGCGAGGGCGAAAGCGTGCCGATATCGAGTCGCACACCGATAATCTCGGATTCTGGATCGAGGGGGTTTTTGCGAATGGGAGAAGTCGTTCCCGCGGCACTGATCAACTTAAGCTGTGGCGGAATCATGACAGTAATCGACACGCCAGTCGCCACAGCCTCGCCGTGGTTTCGGTAGGATATCTCGTAGGCGATCTCTTCACCGGTATGGACGAGGTTATTTTCGATCGGTGTCCCGTTTGAGTTTACCCACAGTTTTGCCTGCACATCGACGGTCAATTTAGCGGGATTCTTCACCGCGATCGGGCCAGTCGTGCCGGCTTTTGCACCAGCGATAGCCTCCGCACCAAAGGGTGCACTATAGCTCGACTGCCCGCCGAGCAGCGAGGTGGTGGACTCGATGCGAAAGAAGACGTTGCCGCCGGGGATACTCAACCTTGGGACATCAAGGGTCCAAGTCGTAGGCGCCTTGCCATTCGCGTCGGGGCGCACGAGTGCTGCATCACCGGGCAGGTAGCTCCACGAAGCGGGGTCATTCGGAGTGAGAGAGTATTGGACCAGCAGCAGCACGGCATCGCGTGGGTAATCGACTTTGAAGCTCCATTTTTTGCCCGCTGCGGGCGGCTTGGCCGTCGTGATTTTGAGATTAGTCACAGCGGTCGGCGGCTGCAATTCGCCGATGACGACCGGCCCCGGCTCACTGTTTCCACCGATGAGCGCCTCGTTGCCAAAGACTGCGCTGGTCGCTGTTGCGTATCCTGCCGCCGATTGGACGATGCGGAAGTAGTAAGAGCCGGGTGTGAAACTGAGCGTCGAGTCTGCCAGCCAAACGGTCGAGCCTGCTGGTTTATTGATCAGCAAAGACGAGCTGAAAACTGTCTGCAAAGCAGTCCAACTGCTCTCGATTTCCGGTGTCGCGCTAAACTGCAACGCGAGCGTGGAAGTCACGCCTACTGGATCCGGAGCACGAGTGGCCGTAAAGTGCCATAGCGAGAGATTCGCGGCGGGGAATTTTGTCTGAATCTCGAGATTCGCAATCTCCGGCAAGCGCGGAGCAGGCTCCAGCAAAGCGACACTCGGCGTGATTCCGACAGCGTCGAACCCGAAATCATCCCGCGAGCCGACGACGAAATCCACCGTATCGCCCGCCTGCACGAAGCTCGTTCCAAAGATGGTGTCTTTCCGCAGCGTGTCCGTGATGGTCTTTGCGCCAAAAGAGCTTTCGCCTTTGAAAAGATAAATGCTTGCCGTGCCGACTTGCGTATTCAGCCGCGAGTATTCGGAGAAAAACGCATACATCCCCGGAGCAGGCGCAGTCCATCGCACCGCGCTATAAATGCGCTCCGCCCCCGGCCCGGGATGGACGGAAAGCTGGCCCGGTGCCCAATGGAGATATGGCACATCGCCGCGATTTTTGATCACGTTCGGATCAGGCGCTGAGCCATTTCGCCAATAGCGCAGCGCGTTCTCCGAGCCGACTGTCTCGTAGCGCGCGAAAGTCGTTCCAACCGGCGCAAGGCCGGTGCCCATTTGCCCGTATTGCCAGAGCTGACCCGCGATGTTGGTCTGCGTGAAAAAATCACGCGCTGCGTCGTCGCGGTTTTTTCCGATCCAGTCCGTATTTACGATGTTGAGAATCTCGGCGGCGGAGAGTGCGCGATTGTAAGTGGTGATTTCATCAATCGCTCCCTTGAAGAACCGTTGCCCGACTGGATAGCCCTCGTCTTCGTTGTGCCGACCGATGCGGAAGAACGGGTCCGCATCCATCGTGCCCTGGCTGAAATCGAAGTCATCCACGAGGCTGCCGTTCACGTAAGTCTTCGCGTTCCCGGATGTGAGGACGAGCGCGACATGCGCCCATTCGCCCGCGCGGAAGTGATCGCCCGGAACTCGGCGGAACACCTGAGAGGGACTGGTGTGCTGCACCTCGATCCACAAGTGCGAACCGTCTGCAAATACGTTCGCCCCGATGCCGTGCCCGCCAAAATAAGCGCGGTCGCCGGAGATGATATTCGTAGGCCAAAAGTCAGCTGCATTTCCGGTGCGAAGCTCTGGTTTGATCCACACCTCGATTGTGAGCGGCAGCGCGTTCAGCGCGGCATTATCGGAGACGGTCAGCGCGTCATCCACGCCATCAAAGACAAAGCCCGTCCCGCTTTTGCCCGCGCCAAACGGCCCGCTTGCTGGAAAACCGCTCGTGACTCCCAAAGCACCGCCGACGACATCGTGCGGGTGCAATTCTGACCTCCTCAAACCATCACTCCAACTAGCCGCCTAGTTCCCCCATAACCCACAACCATCAACAATCTCTCCTCTCCTCAATGACCCACTCCTTTTGCTGAATCTTGACGGACATTATCCGTCGGGCCCGGATCGGCTGAAATAGCGGATACATCAGCCGCAGTGGCCGGTGTGAAAAACAATATGCCAAGGAGAACCGTGGAGCAGAGTGCGCGGAAAAACGATTTTGTAAGAATAGTTAGAAACATAAGAATATTGCGGGTATGGCACCTTCCGGTGCCTCGTTTAACGGAGTGCTGGGAGAAAACGTGGTGGTTTTCCTGAGTAATGGATTTTTTCTCGAAGTCCACAGGAGATTGAAAGCCGGGGGCGCTATCGAAGGCCCACGGTTTTTGAAAACTCCAAATCACGGAAATGCTGTCGGACGTCCCGGGACAATGACATCCCCGCCCGCAGCAAAGTGAACTCGCGCAAAGTCTGCCGTCTTCCTACGAAAGCCAGTCGTAGTGGAAGAACTGGCCGGCGGGTTTGTCGGTGCGCTCGAAGGTGTGGGCTCCGAAGTAGTCGCGCTGGGCTTGCAGGAGGTTCGCCGGGAGGTTTGCGGAGCGGTAGCTGTCGAAGTAAGCGAGTGCGCTGCTGAATCCGGGGACTGCGATGCCGTATTCGATGGCGGTGGTGACGGCGGTGCGCCAGTTGGCCTGCGTGCGGTTGAGGATGTCGGCGAAGAATGGATCGAGGACGAGGTTCTTGAGCGCGGGGTTCTTTTTGTAGGCCGCTGTGATGCGATTAAGAAAGCGCGCGCGGATGATGCAGCCGCCGCGCCAGATGCTGGCGATGTCCTCGAAGTTGAGGTTCCAATTATACAACGCGCTCGCTGCGCCGAGCTGCACCATGCCTTGTGCGTAGCTGATGATTTTCGATGCGTAGAGTGCGTCGCGCACGGCTTCGATGAGTTTGGCGCGGTCGCCGGAGAAAGGTTTTGGCGAGGGGCCTTTGAGCACGGCGC
>CAMBOD010000029.1:0-11309 GCA_945868985.1 Prosthecobacter debontii
TGGTGGATGACGACACCGGCATCCAGAGCATGTTTAAGCTCTTTTTAAAAAAGCAGGGATTCACTCGCATCGTTGTGGGCACCGGGAGGGAAGCCCTCACTGCGCTGAATAAACAAAAATTCGATCTCTGCTTTCTCGATCTCCAGTTGCCCGACATCACCGGCGACGAAATCTACAAGCAGGCCAAGGCGCTTCACCCCGAGATGCCCATCGTCATCATTACCGGCTATCCCGACAGCCAGATGCTCGACAACATTTTGAAACACGGCCCCGTCACTGTTTTGAAAAAACCCCTCCAAGTCGAACTGCTCCAGCAAGCGCTGAAGATGCTTGGTCACGAGGTGAAAGCCAAAGCCGCCTAGGCAAATTCACGGCCTTCGGCGCGTGTTTTAAAGCCGCCGCCACATCGTCGCGAGTGCCATGCTCCATTGGTATTTGCGAGCGTGCTCACGGATGAGGAAAGGAAAATCGCGCGTGCCTATGAGCGCAAAATGCGGGGAGAGCGCCGATTGCAATCCATCGAGCGTCGAGCGTGCCTTTCCTCTGACCATTACGCCCCCCAGCCATTCCTCCTGCGCAGTGTATTCCATCAGCCACGTGCAGGGCGTCGTGACGATCAACTGACCGCCCGCTTTCACAAGCTGCGGCAACTGCGCCAGAAAGCGCGACGGTTGCGCGAGCCGGTCCACGAGATTCGCCGCCAGCACCACGTCGAAAACACCCAGTCCCTCGCGCAGCGCGTGCGCATCGCCGGTTTCAAAACGCACCCGCTCCGGCGCGACACCCTCCGGCACGCGCGCAACCAGTGGCGTCGTCAGCGCACCTTCGTCCGCCCGCAGATAGGGGGCCGCCCCGCGTTCTGCCAGCGTTCGCGCGGCCTCGATGAAACGCTGCGAATAATCCACCCCGATCACCTCACCGCAATGCCGCGCCAGCTCAAACGTCGAGCGCCCCACCGCGCATCCCACATCCAGCGCGCGCGATTCGTGCGAAAGCGATGTCGTATCCAGGCACTCGCTCACACAGCGCACCGCATAGTCCAGCGCATCGTGCGGCCCGTTTGCGTAGGGCAGCACCTCCTCCGCTGTGCCGTAGTGAAACAGCAGATACTCGTGCAGAAATTTGTCCGTCTCGTAGGGATTCACAGCAAGAGCCCATGCACCCGCGTCCGCGCGCAGGCAATCTCCAACTTCACAACACCGCCTCCAGCAACTTCGTCGGCAACGTGTCCGCGCCAAACGCCAACTCCTCGAACAACGGCACATCCAGCAACTCCTCCAGCACCGCGCCATTCGTCAGCGCAGCGGCATCGTCCGGCGACGGCGCTTGCACTTGATTCAAAAGCACACCCGCACATTTCAAACCATGCGCACGGATCGCTGCCATCGTCAGCAGCGTGTGATTGATCACCCCCAGCCGGTTCGCCGCCACCATCAGCACCGGCAGCGCAAACTCAGCCGCCAAATCCCCCATCGAAAATTCCTTCGCCACCGGCACCAGCCATCCCCCGCATCCCTCCACAATCACCGCCGCGTGTTTCTCGCGCAGCCGCGCAAAAGTCTCCCGCACCAGCGCCACATCCACCATCCGCCCCTCGATCATCGCCGCCGAGTATGGAGCCACCGGCGGACGCAACCACACCGGATTCACCTCATTCAAAGTCACCGCCCCTGCACTTGCCTCCACCAGCGCCTCCGCATCCTCCCGCCCCCCGCAACAAATCGGCTTAAACCCCACCGCATCCACCCCGTTCGCACGCAACGCCCTCACCAATAGTGCCGCAACGCGTGTCTTGCCGACCGCTGTGTCAGTGCCCGTGATGAAAATACTCATGTCCCGCGAACGTAAGTCGTCCGTAGAAAAATGGAATCCATCAATCAACCCAGCACGCATCTACTGCCGCCGCAGATCCATTTAGGAAACGCTGAATAGCGTAAGGAGCGGCTGAAAGTCTTCTGGACGCTGTTTATGAGGCGATTAGGGCATTCATCTCCTTATGCAGTCGGCCTGTTGTGCAACGCCTATTTTCGGATGTGCTTGGCTGCTTCTTTAGCTGTCTTGCCATCGTGAACGATGGACATGAGCGCGCGCGTCATTCCTGCGGGGTCGCTGTGTTGGATGATATTGCGGCCATAGACGATGCCGGCTGCTCCTTGTTGCATGAGCTTTTCGGTGCGGGTGAGAATTTCATCGTCGCTCGCTTTTCCTCCACCACGCACGAGGACGGGGATGCGCCCGGCGGTTTCGATGACTTTGTGATAGTCGTCCACGTTGTCAGTGGGATCGGCCTTGATGATGTCTGCACCCAATTCGCACGCCTGCCGCACGAGCGGTGTGATTTTTTGCAAGTCGCCATCCACCATGTAGCCGCCTGCTTTGGTGTTTGGCTGAAAGACGAGCGGCTCGATCATCAGCGGCATGCAGTGGCGCTCGCACTGCGGCTTGAGCTTGATGATGTTTTCGATGCACTGGTCGGTGACTTCGGGTTCGCCGGGGATGCGGAAAAGGTTCACTACAACACAAGCAGCATCGAGGCGCACGGCTTGTTCGACTGCGTTGTCTATCATCCGCGAAAACAACGCGCGTGGTAGATTTGCGCCGTAGACATTGGCGACATCGGTGCGGAGGACGAGTGCGGGTTTCGGGCGCACGGGGAGTGATTGCAGATAATGCGCCTGACCGATGGTGAGTTGTATGGCGTCCGGCGCTGCGGCGACGAGTGTCTTCACCGCTTCGCCAAGATTTTCGATGCCTTGCAAAAATGTCGGCTCATTGAAGAAGCCATGATCCACGGCGACATCGAAGCAGCGGTTCGTCTGCGGATTGAAAAGGCGTTTAAAGCGGTAATCTTTCATACGGCACAGAGGGTGGGGAAAACTACACGCGCACGGCAAGCGGATAGCGCGTTGCGGCTATCGCATCAGCCACGCGATCAATCCGGCGGCGGCCGCGAGGAGCAGCCACCATATCCAGTGTGCGGAGGATTTTTCCTTCGTGCTAACGGGCGCTTTGGTGCGGGAAGTATTGGGTTTTTGTGACTTGGCGGATTCTATAGGCTTGGCCTTTTCGCGAATGGACGGCGCTGTCTTTTCGGGCACTGCTTTTTCCATCTCTTTCTTTTTGGGTGCTGATACCGAGGGTTCAGTTTTATGTTTTTGCACGGGCTGCGGCGCTGGTTTGACGGGTTCGGGTGCTGCTGGCTTCGCTTTGACCAGCTCGGGTGCGCTGCTGTCCGAACTGCGCTTCAGTTTTTCAAAATCAATCTTTCGATCCAGATACACCTTTTGTCGCTTGGCAAACTCAGCCACCTGTTTTTTGTCCGCCGCCGCGCCTTGGGCTGAAAGTTCCACCCGTAGTTTCTCAATGGCTGCCGCCTCGCTCTTTAGTTCAGCCTCTGATTCTTCGCGTTCTTTGGATTTTGATGCTTTGGAAGAGCGTGCGGTTCCGGTGTTCATGAAAATTTGGTGAGGCGATACAGGCAGCGCCTTTCAGCAAAGGGCGCGCCCGATTTGGCGCGAACATGAATCCTCCAGGTAGCTTTAGACTCCCCATTTGCATGTGGCTCCGGGTAAAAATGGAAGTCAGGAAGTAGGGCTGTCCGTAAATTTTCCCGTTGGCGGCATCGGAATCGCTTTCTAAGTTCCGACAACATTAAGGCTTTCAGCCCAGCAAAACCCATCCGATGCCAGACATCAAATTCCGCTGTCCCGAGTGCTCACAGAAAATCGTCGTTGATTCTTCTGCGGTTGGCGTTCGCATAGATTGCCCGCTGTGCCGAAGCACACTCGTCATTCCCGCCACGGAATGGGCGCCCGTGACCGTCGCCGTCCGGCGGGAATTGGCTGTGCTGGCCGGGAGCGCGGATGCCTTGTATACGGAGTTGGACAAGCGGAAGGCGGAGCTCGAAACAGCCGTCACCGAATCGCAGAAGCTCCGCGAAACAGCGGAGGCGGCACGGCGCGATGCGGAAAAAGCGTATGCCGAGAGAGAGATTTTCCGCAGTGCGAGCGAAAAGGCTGCCGATGAAATGAAGAAGCTGCGCGAAGACCTCGCGGCCCTAGCAACCGAACGCGATGGATTGCGCAATGCACGAGATCAAGCGCCCGCCTCGGATGATAGGATAACTAAGGAATTAGAGTCTTTGAGGGCAAGCCTCGCGGCCCTCCAGCGCGAGCGAGATGAACTTTCCACCAAGCTCGGCGCCATGGACTCTCTGCGCGAGCAACTCGCCGGGACTACTGCCGAGCGAGAGAGGCTGACGCTGGAGAGTTCCGAGGCAATCCGGGATGCGGATGCACTGCGCAGCGAGGTGACTTCGCTCCAGACGCGCCACAAGCAGGCAGACGCGCACGCGGAGGAATGGAAGCGCCAACTCGCTGCGATGCAGCGCGAGCGCGACGAACTTCTTGCAAAGGCGAAGGGTGTGGAGTCGCTGCCCGCCGAGCTGGAATCCGCACGCGCCGAATCGCAACAATTGCGCACGCAGCTCAATGAGATCACGCGTGTTTTTGAAGCCGCGCGCCAGGAACGCGATCAGGCTACCCTCCTCGCTTCGGAGCGTGAAAAGTCTCTGGAAAAAATGGGGCACGCCATCGAGGCGGCAAAAGCGGAAATCTCTCGTTTGCACGAGGAAAAAATGACGTTTGCAGCCGAGCGGGAACGCCTCAAGGCAAGCGCCGATGAGTTTCACGAAGAGGCTAGTGAACTCCAGCACCGTGTGGACGGACTCCTCGATCAACTCCACGCCCGCGAGCGCGAAGTCGCCGATGCGAAACAGGCCAGCGAGGCTGCGACCACACAGACCGCTGGATACGAGGAAGAGCTTCGCCTGATTCGCACGCAACGCGATGCACTCACGACCAGTGTCGCTGAGAGGGAGCGCGAAATTTCACTCCTCACCGAGCAAGTCTCAGAGGCATTGCGGATCAGTCAGGAAGCACAGGGACGCATTGATGCCGCCGAGCGTGCCGTGCACACGGCGCAGGAAAAGGCGCGTCTGAGCGAAGATGAACGCTCGCGCCTGGGTGACAAGCTCACGAAGGCCGCCGCCGAGCTCGGCGCCATGCAGGAGCAGGCGCGGCAGACACGCATCGAAAAAGAGCAAGGTCGTTCGCACGTCCACGATCTTCAGGCGCAGGTCGAACAGAGTTTTGATCAACTCGGCGCCATCGAAGCCGAGCTCGACACCCTCAAAAGCGAACTCGATGCCGTAAAAACCGGCCTCGAGCGCGCCAAGCAGCACGTCAGTGTTCTGCAAGCCCGGCGTGACGTCATGCGCGAGGAAATCAACCGTCTTCGCGCCAAGCTCGGGATGCCACCAGACGGCCCCGGCGTCTGAAAAATTGCGCAAGCGAAAAAGCGAAAAGGAACTGACAAACGCGCTCACTGCCGTCATTCGTCTCGACTCACTCGTCATGCTTCACACGATTCGCATTCTACTCGTCATCATTTTCGCCGCGACCACTCTGCGAGCGCAGAGCGCCAAGGAACCCGTGCAACCCGGCGAAACCATCATCGTCAGCGGTGGCGTCTCGCTTTGGGTGTGGGAAAAATGGAAGGCCCAGCCGCATGACAACTGGTGGGCGAACTTCGTCCGCGCCGCGCGCATCCGCATCGAGCAAATCAAAACCGCCCGCCCCGACCAGCCCATCACCTGGCTCGTCTATCGTCCCTCGTATGTCACACGCGGGAGGCAGGACAGCCGCGACTACACCGCACTCGTCGCCAGCGTGAGGGACGCATTTAACGTTAAGCTCATGTGGTTCGACAGCGCCTCGCAGCTCATCAACTACCTCAACTACGGACAGCCCCGCGACCGCGTAAAAATCAACAACTTCGAGTATTTCGGCCACAGCAACAAAGCCTGCTTCATGTTCGACTACTCGAACATGATTGATAGCGGCAGCAAATGCTGGCTCCACGAGAACGAGCTTAAAAAAATCAACCACGGCATCTTCACCAAAGACGCCCTTGTGCGGAGTTGGGGCTGCCACACCGGCGAAAGCATGAGCCAAAAATGGCGCTCTGCCACCGGCACCCCCATGTGGGGACTCTCCGGCAAAAGCCAGTATCTCACCGAAGAACTCCCCGTCCCCTCCACCGCCATGGGCCGCTGGACACGCTGACGCCCGACATTTTCCACACACACCATCCACTCCGCCGCCATGACGCTCCACAAGCTGCAAACCATCTACTCCACACCGTTCTTCGACCTCATCTCGCGCGCACGCGCCGCCTACTTGGCGCATTGGAAAGAGAACGAAGTCCAACTTTGCACCCTTCTTTCCATCAAAACCGGCGGCTGCTCCGAAGACTGCGGCTATTGCGCGCAATCGGCCCGCTACAACACCGGCGTCCAGCGCGAGACGCTCATGACGCCCGACGCCGTGGAAGAAGTCGCCATTCGTGCGAAAGAAAATGGCTCCACCAGGTTCTGCATGGGCGCTGCGTGGAAGGGAGTGCGCGAGGGCGATCCACGTTTTGAAAGCGTGCTCGAAAGTATCCGCCGCGTCTCCAAACTCGGCATGGAAGTCTGCGTCACACTCGGCCAGCTCGGCGCAGGCGAAGCCCGCCAGCTCAAAGCCGCAGGCGTCACCGCCTACAACCACAACATTGATACTTCGCCCGAGCACTACCCCAACATCGTCACCACCCACACCTTTCAAGATCGGCTCGACACCATCGGCCACATCCAAGACGCCGGCATGAGCGTCTGCTGCGGTGGCATCATCGGCCTCGGCGAAACCGAAGAAGACCGCCTCAAAATGCTCGAAGTCCTCACCAACTTCAGCCCCGCGCCCGAGAGCGTCCCGATCAACTGCCTCATGCCCATGCCCGGCACCCCGCTCGAGGAACAAGCGCCCGTGGACATCTTCCAACTCGTCCGCCTCATCGCCACCACACGCATCGCATTGCCGCGCGCAAAAGTCCGCCTCAGCGCCGGTCGCACCCGCCTCACCCGCGAAGCCCAGTCCCTCTGCTTCTTCGCCGGCGCCAACAGCATCTTCTACGGCGACAAGCTCCTCACCGCCGCCAACCCCGAAAAAGACAGCGACCTCGCATTACTCGAAGAACTCGACCTCAAACCACAGCGCCCCTTCGCCGAAAACTGCGACCGCATGGCCTGCCTGACGTAGCGGAACTTCGCGCAAATTTCCTCGCACAAAGGCACGAAGGCACAAAGGAGATGCGGAGATGCCTCGCACAGAGTCCACGGAGTTCGCAGAGGGGGCGGCACTTTCGCCTTCATGCTCTTCAAGTCCTACATGGTGGTCATCGTTTGCGGGATAAAGGGAAAGGGGGCGGTGTATTCACCAGTCACCAGTCACAAAGTTTCCCCGCACGAGCGCACTATTTTACCTCGTAGGCGCGGACTTCGACGAGGTGGACGCTTTTGTTGGCGCTGTTTTTGAGCATGTTCACGCGGATGTAGCGCGCGGGGGCGGGGGCGAAGGTGTGGGCGGTGCCTTCGGGGGTGGAGGGTTTGGTGTTCTGGCTCATGTCGGCGACTTGCGCCCATGCTTTGGCGTCGGGGGAAATTTCGACGGTGTATTGGTAGGAGCGCGAGCCGTCCCAATAGGGGAAGACGTGGATGCGGTTGAGGGTGCAGGTTTTTTGCAGGTCAATCTGCACCCATTGCGGATAAGGGCCGGCCCACCAGGCGTGGTCGGTGTCCACGTTGCCGTCCACGATGTTCTCGGGCTTGCATCCGCCTTCGATGGAGGAGGCGGTGACGGGTTTTCCGGTGGTGAGGTTTTTCTCGCTGTTGAGCTTGGTGTATTGGGCGGCCCAGACGTCGCCGATTCTTTTGCCTTCGATGAAAAGTGCGGCTTTCACTTTTGCCGATTGTTCGATGCGGAGTGGCGTGGTGTAGAGCGGTGTGTCGGCGGCGGGTTCCTTGCCGTCGAGGGTGTAGCGGATTTCGCCTTTTGCGCTGGAGCGCAGAGTGAGGGTGATGCTTTCGCGGAAGGTTCCCTTTGGCAGCAGGCCCGCGGCTTCGGCAGTGATGGGCTGGATTTCGTATCGCGCGGCAAATGGGTAGCCGAGGGGTTTGCCTTCGGCGTCGAAGAGGCGCGCTTTGAAGTTCGTGGTGCTGGCGGTGCGGATGGGCGCGACGCACGCGGCGGATGCGGGCGTGGGGTCTTTGCCGTCGAGTGTGTAGCGGGCGGTTCCTTTTGCGCCGGGCGCGAGTGCGACGGTCAGGGTGACTTCGCTGCTGAATTTTTGCTCGCCGGCGATGCGCGTGCCTTCGCTGTGGACGGTGATTTGGTGGACCAATGCGTCCAACACGCGGTCGGTGGATTCGAGTTGGCGTGAAAATTCTTCGTAGGTGCGGCCAGCGTTTGGATTCCACACGCGCTCACTCATCGTTGCGAGGCGGCGGCGCAAGCTGGGCAGTTCCACGCTTTCGCTTTGCTCCCACGCGCACAACTGCGCGCCGAAAAGCGGTGCCTCCGGCGGGAGGATGACGCCCTTGTCCTCAGCTTTTGCGCCGAAGGGTTTGAACTGCCGCGCCTGCCACGCGAAAATTTCCTCCGTGGAGCGTCCGCCATTCACGACGTAGAGCGGCGTCCACGAGGTGTTGATGACTCTGTAGCCGTCCTTCACCAATTTGTCCGGCTGGTAGAAGCGCATTTCGTAAGCCATGACGATCACGTCCTTCGGAATCTGGATCGGCGAGTCCGCCTCGCGACCGAAGCCTTCCCAAACCATCGTCTGCTTGCCGTGTTTTTTTACGATGTCGTTCATGTCGGCGACGAACTTCCGGTAGAGCTGGTGCTGGTTGGGCAGGTTGTGTTTTGCGAACGCTGCTTTGAAGTCCTCGTTTTGATTTGCGAACGCGAGATCCGCCTCGTCGCCGCCGATGTGGAAATAGGGGCTGCTTTTAAACACCTCGCACATTTCGCCGACGATGGTTTCCAGCGCCTGCATGACTTCGGCCTTCGCAAAGTTGATCGAGGCGTGGTGCTCGTAGGGCTTTGTGCCTTTGATCATAAACAAGTCGCGCATCGCGCGGTTCATCGCGGCGGAGTGGCCGGGCACATCCAGCTCGGGGATGATCGTCACGCCGCGCGCGTCGGCGAATGTGACGAGTTCCTTGAGTTCCTCGATGGTGTAGGTCTTCCCGCCGTGCTGATTTTGTGTCGCGAGCTTCGGATACGCCTTCGATGGAAACATGAACGACTGATCGTCGGTGAGATGCAGGTGCAGGTAGCGGATTTTGTAGAGTCGGCAGAGCTGCACCATCTGCCGGAGGTTCGAGAGCGCGTGATACTGCCGCGCCACATCCACAAACAGCCCGCGATATTCCGTCTGCGGCGCGTCCTCGACGAACATCATCGGCAGGAAAACGCCACCGTTCCGGATTTGAAGCGACTGCAGCAGCGTCGTCGTGCCGAGTGCGACCGCCGCGTAATTGCCGCCCTGCACTGTCGCACGATCGGTCACGATGTAAGTATGCGCTTCGCCTTTCAACGAAGGCTCGAGCGAAAGAAAGATGTCGCCCGGCGAAGCAGTGCCCACTTTCACGGGAAGCTGCAGTCCCGTGACGAGCGAGATTTCCCCCGCCAGCACTTCGGCGAGCGGACGCAGATCCTCACTGCGCGCCACGATTTTACTTTGTGCTCCAATTCCAATGCTCGCCGGAACCACTTGGACTTTCTGCGGCCACGGAACGAGCGACGGGGCCGAATTTCCCGGAGGTGTCGCTGTCGCGATGAGCGGAAGGCCCGCAAATAGAACAGCGAGGACTCGTGAGATGAGCGATGTGTTTCTGGATACATTCATGGTGCTTTGTCAGTTGGTTTGTTTTCCGTGCTCGCGGCTTTGGTGGTCGAGAAAACGGCGAGCTTGCGAATGATAGGTTCGGCGGCGGATTTCACGCAACGCCAGCGGATTTTTGTCATCACGGTCGGCGAGAATTTCTCGATGCGTTTGTGTCCGATAGAGTAGCCGCGTGCGAGCGGTTTCCACTCTTCGCCGACGAGACCTTCGAGCCAATAATCCCGCACGCGTTCGCCTTGTAGAATATCCTCCATGAGGATCGCGTGATCGAGGCTGGTGGGTTGTTTTAAATCCAGCTCGATCAATTTTCCCTTCCCTGATGTTTCGGCCACGCTTTTGCCAAACCGCCTTCGTATTTCGTCGCCGAATTCCTTGTAGCGTTTCATGTCCACCTCGGGAATCAGCCCGTCCTGATCGGGGTTCGCGTTCACGAGCAAATTGCAGTTCCGCCCGACGCTGCGGTAATATTTGTCCATCAGTTGCTCGACGCTGAAGAGTTTCTTCTCGGTGTTTGGCTGCCACAGCCATGTGCCGTCGCGGATGGGCACGTCACATTCGCCGGGGAGCCATTTGCGTTCGTTGGGGTCGCCCGCTTTGTGGTAATCGCGCGTCTCGGGCGCAGTGGCCCAGCATGGGTAAGGCGCGACGCCGCGCTCGTTGCCAATCCAGCGGATTGTTGCGGCGGGGCCCTGGAAGACAATCGCGCGCGGCTGCAGCTTGTGAAGGATGGGCAGCATGTCAGGCCCGCCCTTCGATGGATCGAGCACACCGCCGTCGAACCACACTTCAAACAGCTCGCCGTAGTTGCCCCAAAGTTCATTCAACATCCCCTCGCAAATTTTCGCGTAGCGCGCCTGCTCCTCGGGCGTGCCGCCTTTTCCGCGATTCACGAGGCCGGGATTGTCCACTTCCAAAAAACCGTTGCAGCCCATGTGCGCGTAGATGCCGGGCTTGATGCCATATTTGCGACATGAGTTCACGAAATCGCGCACGATGTCGCCCTTGCCGTCCTTGTAGGGCGATTGCTTCATGCCGTAGGGATAAAGGTCGCTCTGCCAGTTCATAAAACCTGTCCCGTGCTTGGCGACGAACACGGCGTATTTCGCGCCCATCGCCTTCGCCGCTTCCATCCATTGGTCGGTATCGAGTTTCTTGGGATTGAAAATTTCCGGCCCTGGTCGCTGGTCATAGTTCCGGTGATCCCAGCCGGGTTTGAAAACCGGAATGTCGTAGTGGATGAAAAGTCCCAGCTCCAAATCCTGCCACTCCGCCTGCTCGGGCGTGGGCCGTCCCAATTTTTCCTCCGGCGATTCGGCAAACGAGCTGGCGATGAACAAGGACAGCACTGCGATCGCTACAAGACGGATGCTGTCTAGGCGTGTCATGGTTGCTGCGAAATTCACAGTGGTCGCCTGACGACGGTCACTGTGCCTTGCGAATCTTTTTCGCCGTCTGCCGCGCGCACGACCGCACGCACACCGAATGATTTTCCGAGCGCGGTGATCGTCACGTAGTAGCGAGCGACG
>CAMBOD010000030.1 GCA_945868985.1 Prosthecobacter debontii
CCGGATATTGTGGATTTTGAGGACTATCCAGACTGGTTTGAATTGAAGAACACCACTGGCTCCGCTGTCAGCCTCGACGGGTATTTTATCAGCGACGATCCGTCGAATCCGTTCAAATGGCCCGTGCCTTCCACGGCTTCGATTCCCGCCAATGGCTACCTGCTTTTCATGGCGGATGATCACGATGCGGCACCGGGGCAGAGCCATCCGCGCGGTTACTGGCCGTGGAAAAATTTCATCACGGAAAGATACCACACCAACTTTAATCTCTCAGCAGCCGGTGAATCCCTCATCCTCACCAAGGCGACGGGGCTGAGCACAACTACGCTGGTCCGTGCCTCGACCAACGCCCCTGCTGCGGTGTGGAAATACAAGGACAACGGCAGCGATCAAAGCACCCAGTGGCGGGCGGGTAATTTCGATGATTCGGGCTGGGCCTCCGGGCCTTCGGAACTTGGTTACGGGGATTCGCCGACCACCACGGTTTCCTACGGGCCAAATACGAGCAGCAAATACGTTACGACTTATTTCCGGCATCATTTCAACGTGGCAAACCCGGCGGCTTACACCGGTCTCACGCTTAGTCTTTTGGTGGATGACGGCTGCATCATCTATCTCAACGGAACCGAGGTGGTGCGGCGCAATATGCCCGCAGGCGATGTGAGCTATACGACGCTCGCATCGGTGACTGTGGGCGGAACGGATGAGACAACATTTTTCACCTACACCATTCCCGCCTCCAGTTTGGTGGCGGGTGATAATGTGCTGGCCGTCGAGGTGCATCAGGTGGCTGGCAATAGTTCAGACCTCAGTTTCGATCTCGGGCTTACGGCGTCTTCGTATGCCACGACCACCACTATTGATTCGGTGAGTTGGGGCCAGCAGGTCTCCGACATTTCCTACGGGCGCGACAACGCCAACCCCGCGATTTTCAGGCAATACACGGAGCCGACGCCGGGGGCGGCGAACACGACGGCTGTGGTCAACGACATCCGCATCACGGGAAATGAAGTCACGGCCTCGCTCGCTGGCGGGCTGTATTCGACGGATCAAACAGTGACCCTGACCTGTCCGTCCGGCGACATCCGCTACACCCTCGACGGCAGCAATCCGAAGAGCACCTCGCCGCTTTACTTGGCACCGATCAGCATCACCGCCACCACCGTCCTGCGGGCGCGCTGCTTCGAGACGGGCAAAGCACCCGGCGCGATTCTCACCCGCACGTATTTCCGTGGGGAGACGATTACGAATGTGCCCTACATTTCCGTCGTAGCCGACCCAGAGACATTGTTTGGAAACACCATCGGCATCTACGCCAACCAGCATGAGAGCGTGACGGGCGGCTACGGGCTGAGTGATGTCTATAAAGGCAAGGACGCTCCCGGAAATGTGGAGTTTTTCGCCACAGGCGGCGCAGCCGGTTTCTCCACGACCTGCGGCATCCGCATCGGCGGCGAGAACAACTGGGTCCATCCGCAGAAGGCGCTCAATTTCGACATCAGCGGCAAATACGGTGACGACAATATCAGCTACGACCTCTTCCCCGGAAACCAATCCTCGAACCACACCGCCTTCACGCTGCGGGATGGCGGCGATAACTGGGACAGAGAGATGCTCCGCGACTGCCTGTATCCGAAACTGGCCAAAGGGTTCCTCGCAACAGACACCGCCGATTACAGGCCCAGCATCGTCTTCATCAACGGCGCCTACTACGGCCTCCACGACATCCGCGAGCGTTGGGATGAGAAGTGGTTCTTCGAGCACTATCACCTCGCGGCGGATAAAATTGACCACTTACTCTACGGCCACATCACCAGCAGTGCAGTCTCCTTGGGCGTGGATAAAGGAAGTAATGTGGACTGGCTCGCCTTGATGACCTTCCTCAACACCGCCGACATGACCAATCAGGTCAACATGGACTACGTCGAATCTAAAATAGACATGGATAGCTTCATGGACTTCGTCATTGCGGAATCCTACGGCAACAACACGAGCTGGCATCACAACCGCGAGTTTTGGAGGGGAAAAAACCCCGGCAACAAATGGCGCTGGTTTCTCACGGACATGGACCGCACATGGGACACCGGCACGATGTCCGGCATATTGGGCAGCATGATGGGGAGCGATGATGTGCTCGTGCGCCTGAAGCTGAACACCGGCTTCAAGCAACGCCTCGCCCAGCGTTTCGCCGCACACGCGGCTGCGACCTTTGCACCCGCGCGCGTGATCTCGGTCATCTCGGCGATGGACACCGAACTCACGGCGCACGTGCCCCGCCACGCCACCCGCTGGGCTCCTTACGGAATGACGGTCAGCAGCCGTGCTTCCAACATTCAAAACATCAAAGACTACGCCACTGCGCGGGCAGCCAATATCCATTCCGAAGTCGCCACTCAGCTCGGCGTCGGCACAGCGGTTGATCTCACGCTCGGCGTCAGCAATCCCGCACACGGCACCGTCCTCGTGCAGGGCGTTCCCATGTTGCCGTCCACCTTCAAGATGTTCCCCAACATTCCCTTCACCCTCAAGGCCGTGCCCGCGCCTGGCTATGCGTTCAGTTCGTGGACGGGCGTCGCCGGCGGAAGCAGCCTCAGTGTGACCATCACCGGCGCATCGGCCATCACCGCAAACTTTGTCCCCTCCGGCGAAACCGTCATCGGCGGCACACTGGCAACGAACACCACGCTCGCCACCGCGAACTCCCCCTACACGCTGAGCGAAGACTTGATCATCCCCGCCGGAATCGCCCTCACCATTCAGCCCGGCGTCACCATCAATATGCCCGCACTGCGCAACATCCGCGTGCAAGGCATTCTCAACATCGCCGGAACTGCTGCGCAGAAAGTGACAATCAGCGGGCGAAACGGTGACCGTTGGGGGGCAATCAGCCTCGAAAACGGCAGCGGCCCGTCCAATTTTGCCCATCTCATCGTCCGGGGAGCGACCAAGGGATACGACCCCGCGCTTTACAACTCCGCCATCACTGGGCGCTACGCCACCCTCGTCGCGGACTTCATTGATGTGCAGGAGTGCGATTTCACCATCTACCTCTATGGTGGCTCATGCACCCTGCGCGACAGCGTCTTTCACTCCGACTACACTGGCGACGGCATCCATGTGAAAAAAGGAGCCGCCCTCATCCAGCGATGCACGATTCGAGGCAACAACGCCCCGGACACCGACGCCATTGACCTCGATGGCGTGGATAACGGCATCGTCGAAGACTGCCACATCTACCGCTTCCAGGGCAGCAACAGCGACGGCGTTGACATTGGCGAAGCCTGCAACAACGCCCTGCTCCAGCGGAACATGATCTATTTCAACTCCGACAAAGGCTTCTCCGTCGGCCAGGGATCCACCGTCACGCTGCGCAAAAATCTTATCGTCGGCTGCAACCTCGGCGTCGGTATCAAGGACTACGGCTCCACGGTGACGCTGGATCAAAACACCTTCGTCGCCTGCAACACGGGCATCGCGATGTATGAGAAAAATTTCGGCGGCGGCGGTGGGTCTGCGACCATGACCAACACCATCATCTCCAAATCAGACCTCGCCCCCGTGACCGTGGACAGCTTCTCCGCACTCACCGCCTCCTACAACCTCAGCGACACCATCGCCATCCCCGGTGCGAACAACCTGTTGATCGATCCGCTGTTCGTGGACACCGCCGTCCTCAACTTCCAACTCCAAGCCACATCCCCCGCCATCAACGCTGGCGACCCCGCCCACAGCCTCGACTCCGACAGCACCCGCGTGGATATCGGCGCGCAATACACATACAGCCCCGGCGACTACCCATTCACCATCGGCGAAACCGTCGTCATCAACGAAGTCCTCGCCAACTCTGGCCTCGCCAGCGACTGGATCGAACTTCGCAACCGCACCAACGCCTCCATCAACATCGGCGGCTGGTTCCTTAGCGACGACGCCACCAACCTTCAAAAATATCGCATCGCAGCCGGCACCATCATCCCCGCAGGCGGCCACCTTGTCTTCTACGAAAGCACCAACTTCGGCACAGCCAGTGTGGACCCGAATAAAATCACCCCATTCGCACTCAGCGACGTGGGCGAGACGGTCTATGTTAGTTCCGCCGTCAACGACCAACTCACCGATTACCAGAGCAAGGAAAACTTCGGCCCCAGCCTCGAAGGCGAATCACTCGGCGCATACTACAAACCCAGCACCGACGCATATAACTTCGTCGCCATGAAAACCGCCACCCCCGGCGCAACCAACAGCGGCCCGCGCATCGGCCCCATCGTCATTTCTGAAATCATGTATAACCCCGGCGGCGGCTCCGGCACTGGCGACGCCGAATACATCGAATTGCTCAACATCAGCAGCGCCCCCGTCACCCTCTATGATTCGGTGAAAGCAAAAGCATGGCGCATCAGCGACGGCATAGACTTTGAATTCCCATCCGTCACTCCGCTCACCATGGCCCCCGGCGAACGCGTCGTCATCACCAAGAACCCCGCACTTTTCAACACCGTCTATGGAGCCTCCGTCCCCGCAGGCACCAAAGTATTCCAATGGGCCATCGGCGGCCTCAACAACAGTGGCGAAACCTTGCAGATTGATCGCCCCGGCGCTGTGGATGCACTCAACGTCCAGCAATACGTCCGCGTGGATCGCGTCAACTTCGACGACACCATCCCATGGCCCGTCACCCCCGACGGCGGTGGCCCCTCCCTCACCAAAATCTCCGAGAAAGACTACGGCAACGATCACATCAACTGGATGGCCGCAACTGCATCGCCCGGCTCTATAGCCGCGACGAATCGCTTCGCCACGTGGGCCTCCGGTTACGGGGTTTCCGGCGGAGAGAGTGACCCCGATTTGGACGGAGTCAGTAATCTGATGGAATACGCGATTGGAACTAACCCGCTATCGCCATCATCTGCTCGCACGCCTGAAATAACACTGAATGGAGGTCAGGGTTTGATATCTTATGATGTCAGCACACTGGCCCCCGACGTTGATTACGTTTTGGAAACATCATCAGACTTGCTCCAGTGGACGAGCGTGGACGCAGCGCCATATTTCCTGAATGCGGGGGTTCAAAAGCGCTCCTACCAGATTCCAGGAACATTGCCGCCCAAGGTATATTTTCGGCTTCGCGTGAGTATGAAGCCGTAGTGCGTGGAGTGGCTAGGGGATCATCCACGTCCACACGCGGGCTTGCAGCCAGACGAGAATACCTACGAGCGCGGCGAGTGCGAGGCTGTGCCAGAAAACGGCGCGCAGGATGGTGCCCGCGTCGGGCGCTCCGGGTGCGGTGCCGGTGGCGGTTTGGGCGACGACGATGCTTTGCGCGTCAATCATCTTGCCCATCACGCCGCCGGAGCTGTTTGCAGCGCAGGTGAGAATGGGGGAGATGCCGGTCTGCTCGGCGGTGACTTTTTGGAGATTGCCGAAGAGGACGTTCGACGAAGTATCGCTGCCGGTGAGCGCGACGCCGAGCCAGCCGAGGAGCGGAGAGAAAAATGGAAACCATGAACCGGTGGAGGCGAAGGCAAGGCCGAGTGTGGTATCGGTGCCCGAATAGCGCGTGGTGTAACCAAGTGCGAGCATGAGCGCGATGGTGAGCAGGGAGACGCGCACTCGATGTAGTGTCTGCCAGTAGATGCGTGCGAGTTTCAGCGGCTTCACGCCGAGGAGCAGACCTGCGAGCACGCCGGCAAAAAGGAGTGCGGTGCCGGTGGATGCGAGGAGTTGGAAATCGAACACGCCTTTTTCAAACTCGGGCGCAGCGACGACGGGCGGGATGCGCTGCACGCCCTGGAAGATCAGCGGAACTTTGAAGTTCCAACTCGCGATGGACTTCAGCAATAGCTCGATGGGTTTCACTTTCCAAAGTGCGACGAACGCGGCGAGCAGAAGCCACGGCAACCAAGGGCGAATTGCGTAATGCGTTGCGACCTGAGTTTGTTCGGCGGCTTCGTCTTTTGGCCGCCAGAATTTCAGCAGCACGATCAGCGCGAGCATGGCGGCGGTAGCGGAGATGATGTCCACCAACCACGGACCGTGAAAATTACTGACGAGAAACTGCGAGATGCCGAAGACGCTGCCGCAGACGAGGCACGCGGGCCATATCGCTAGCATTCCGCGCCAGCCGACTTGTGCAGCGATGAGCCAGAAGGGGACGATGAGTGAAAAGAAAGGGAGTTGTCGGCCAACCATGGAACTGAGCGCGTGGAGATCGAGGCCGGTGACGCTGCTGATCGTGGTGATAGGAATGCCGACGCTGCCAAATGCAACGGGTGCGGTGTTGCCAATGAGGGCGAGCTTCGCGGCGTCGAGTGGTTTGAATCCAAGGCCGATGAGCATTGCGCCGGAAATTGCGACCGGAGCGCCGAAGCCGGCGCAGCCCTCAATGAACGCGCCAAAACAATAGGCGATGAGCAGCGCCTGGATGCGTCTATCGGCGCTCAGCGAGGCGATTTGCTTTTTTAACTCATCGAACACTCCGGTCTCGACGGAGAGTTGGTAGATGAAGATGGCGTTGAGAATGATCCAGCCGATGGGAAAAAGCCCGAACGCTGCGCCGTAGCCTGCGGCGGCGAATCCAAGCGACGCGGGCATTTTGAAAACAAACACTGCAACTGCGAGTGCAGCTACCAAGGCGACGAGTGCGGCGAGGTGTGCGCGGATATGGAAGAATGCGAGCAGCGCAAGCAGCAGGACAATCGGCAGCGCGGCAACGAGCGCGGAGCCGGTGAGGTTATGAAGAGGGTCGTAGATTTGCTGCCAAGGCATGAGCGTGAATGACCGAGGACGATTGTGGGATGCAATGAAGAACGGCACATTAGAGCTTCATTCGTCATTGGAAATTCGGCATTGCTCTCAGTCTGATGTTGCCACGCCGTTTTCAAATCCTGCTCTTCACGCTCTCGTTCGTGACGTTTGCGTGGTTTCATCAAGGCGGTGGATGGAATCAGAATGCGCGATTTGCGGAGGTGCGGGCGATTGTGGAGCAGGGGACTTTTGCGGTGGATGATTTCATGGTGTATCGGCGGGGCGAGGGGCGTTTGATGGTGAGGGAGTCGGTGAAAAACGGGGAGTTTGTGCGCGATGGAAAAGTGCATCGGCTGTGCTGGGGAAATGATCCGTGGGACTACAATCTGGCTCCGGTGAATGGGAAGTCGTTGGACGATGGGGCTGTGCCGATCGTGATTGGCTGGGACACTTGCACTGGCGATGTGGGCATCGCACCCGATGGTCATTTTCACCCAAACAAACCGCCGGGAGCTTCGCTGTTTGCGGTGCCGGTGTATTTCATCGCCTCGCTCGTGGAGAGGGCAATGGGGCTGAGTCTCGATGACTGGTGGGTGCTGTGTGTGAATGGATGGTTGTGCTCGGCTTTGACTGTGGGGCTCGTGTCGGCGCTGGGTGTGGTGCTTTTTGCTCGCGTGGCGGCGGGGATGTTTCCGGGAAATCAGCGGGCGGTGATTGGAGCAGCGCTGGTGTTTGGTTTCGGGACGACGTTCTTCCCGTTTGCGACGCTGATGTTTGATCACAATCTGACTGCGGTGCTTTTGCTCGCGGCATTTGCGGATGTGCGCGCGGAGCGTCCGTTGCGCGCGGGGATGTGGGCGGGTGTGGCTGCGATGACGAATTATTTGTCGGCAGTTCCCGGTGCGATGTTTGGAATGTGGGTGTTGATGCGACGAAAGAGTTGGCGTGACGCGGGCAGTTTTATGCTCGGTGTGCTGCCGTGTCTTGTGGCGCTGCTGAGTTACAACATGGCGGCGTTTGGTTCGCCGTTCGTGGTGAATACAAGTTTTCAAAATCCGGTGTTCAAGGAAACCGCACCGGCTTTTCTCGGGATGTTCACTGCGCCGTCGTGGTTTGCCGCGCTGGTGATCACGATTTCGCCGTGGCGTGGAGTATTCGTGCTTTCGCCTGTGCTGATTCTGGCGGTGTTTGCGATGGCGAAGTGGTGTCGGCGCGATGCACTGCGTGCTGAGCGATGGATTGTGAACGGAATAGCGCTGTTCTTTTTCACGGTGAACATTTGCTTCAACGGTTTTCACGGCGGGTTTGCAGCGGGGCCACGGTATTTGATTCCGATGCTGCCGTTCGTGTGTCTGGCACTGGTGCCTGCGTTTTCGCAATGGCCGCGGGTGGCGTTCGTGCTCGCTGCGGTCAGTATTTTCCAGCAATCGCTACTGACGGTGACCGACGCTCTGAACCCACTCGGCGTGGGAGCGCACGCCTGGCGAAACAAACCGGGCGAGTGGAAAGAAAAGCTATGGGGCAACAGTCTCGTTTGGCGTTACGCGTGGCCGCTTTTTACGAGCGGACGTGCATGGCCGGTGGTGGATGACAAGTTCGAGGAATGGATGGAAGGGCAGCAGCGCAAGCTGACGAAAGATGTGCCAGATGCGGCGGAGCGTGAGCGGCAACTCGGAAAAATCCGCTCTGAGACATGGGCGCGCATCGAGGCCGGAGAATCTGAACCGCTGTGGATCGCTGCGATGCCGGGGCCGGTTTCTATGAATCCGATGGGGATGTGGGATGGGACTTATTTCCAGAAGTTTCCTGCGCACTCGGATGCGGCGAAATGGGGCGCTTTTAATATCGGTGAGATGCTGTGGCTGAATGGACGATGGAGCATGCTGCCGCTCGCGGTGATGTGGGTGGCGGGCGCACTAGTGCTGCGTCGAACGCGGAGCGCGTGATTTTTAAAGCCCGACTATATGCGCTCCGATGCGCAGCCAAAGTGGAATGGTGAGTAGTCCGAGAATGGTGGTGGTGAGAACCAATCGGACGGCCGTGGCGCTGTCCGCACTGTAGAGGCGTGTGAGGACGACTGGCACCATCGCGCATGGCATCGCGGCCTGAACGACAAGGACTCGTTTTAGATCGAGAGAGCAGGGGAGCCATCGCGCCGCGAGGATGATGAGTGGCGGAAGGATGCCGAGTTTCACGACGCAGCCTGCGAGTGTGCGCACGGGATTTTGCGTGAGGCTGCCAGCGGCGACGGAGTCGGCCAGCATTGCCCCAGTGAGTAGCAGCGAGAGAGGGACGGCTCCTTGACCGAGAAAGTGAAGGGAACTTAGCACGAAGGCCGGGAGCCAATCTGCGGCGTGAAAAAGATTAAGCACTAGTGCTGCAAGGATTGCGAAGAAGGGAATGTTAAAGACGCGACGCCACGAGCCTTCGCCAGCAAGGAGCCAGACTCCGAGGCTCCAGAGCACTAGTTCAAAACCGATGTTGTGGACGAAGAGAACGCCGGTCGTGCTCGCCGGAAATATCGCCTGCACTAGAGGGACGGGCAGATAACCCCAATTCGGAATTGCAGCAGTGAAAGTGAATGTGCGGGCGGGATGCGGACGCTGGAGTCGCATCGCGCGGGCGACGAGTGCGGCGATGCCGAAACTGCACGCGAGCAGTGCTGCCCCAGCGATGGGCGCGATGACCACATTCCCGATGTCGCGCAATTCGCGGTTGCCGAGAACTGCATCCGCGATGAAGCACGGGTAAAGAAAATTGACGGCGAGTGTAAGCAGGCTCGCATCCGCAGCGGGTTGGAGTTTTCCAAGTCGCCGCAGAGCGAAGCCGCACGCAATGACGACAAAGGCCGGCGCGACGGCGGTGAGCAGTGATGCGTAGGCGGTGTTCATCTTCGCCCGCGTGGAAATTCAGAGTGGCTTACGGGAACCACTTTAGTCCGCCAGACGTGGAAGATCCGCCGCTTTGCGTTCAGGCAGCGCAGGCAGCACTGGCTGTGGTGCTGGCTTCGGAGTGGCGCTGCGGTCGCGGTTGATCCGCCAGTCGGTCACATCATCTTTCTTCTCCTTTTTCACGGGCTTCGGCTTTTCTGCTCCTAGCACTTTAAATTGACTGCGCAGCACGAGCATCTCGATGTCGGTGATTCCGCGCGGGATTGAGATTGTGCCGTCGGTAACGATGCGATCCACAATCATATCTGCGATTTGATGCTGTCCGGTTTTTGTTCCGAGAAAAACGACGAGCGAAGCACCACGGCTATCGCTACTCAATGTTTCCAGACGGATACGCCCGCTTTCATTGAACTGAATAGCGCAGCCCCACGATCCATCAGCGGCGCGGAATGGGAAAATGGCTTTGATTTGTTTTTCGCTAAGGACCGGGATGCTCTCAATGTGCGTATCTCGATTCTGGTATTGGAGGTGCACCGGTCTGGCGAAAGTGTCGCCGTCCTGTTTGTTCGCTTCGGAGTGAAAGCGGACAGTGACCTTCGGTTTTTGCGACATACCGAATGCACTGGCGCAGGTGAGCGCGAGCATGGCGATGAGTGTGCGGATTTGCATGGCCTGTAGCTTTGTCCTGCGAATTGGGATTTGCAACACGGCAGGCACACTGCACACATTCCAGCGTATGAAGATGCTCTTCGCACTTGTATGCCTTACTTCTGTTGCTTTCGCTCAAACTCCGCCCGCTGTGGATCGCTCACGACAAGCGACTCCGGGATTTTGGGAGCGCGCTTGGTCAGGAGCGAAGAAAGGGGCTAGCAGTGCTTGGGACTCGACCAAGCATGTCGGCGAAAAAACTGCGGATATTGTGAAATCACCATTCCGTCGTAGCGGTAAAAAAAGCGCGGACACAAAGTCCGGCTGGCGTCAACTTGCGATGAGTATGACGGTCGAGCCCTCGGTCGTTAAACTGCCGGATGCGCGAGCAGTGCGGGTGACTGTTCAAGTGGTGAACAAGGGTAAGCAGGCCATGCAACTAGAATTCCCCAGTTCCCAACGAATTGAGGTGTTGGTGAAGAACGAGGCTGGCAAAGTTATCTCACGTTCTTCCGATGACCAAAGACTGGACAAGGAGCAGGGGTTTCTCGTGATCAATCCCGAGGAGCGTCTTGAATACACGGCGATCGTCGCCACCCGCGACATGACCGCAGGCCAAGCCTATATCATTGAGGCGTTCTTCCCGGGTTTTGATGAACTCCGCGCTAGTCGGGCAGTGATGCCCACGAAGTAGAGCACGCGTTGTTTTCAAGAATTTCCTGTTAACTGGCAGATTTCCTGTTGACCAAAATCAAAACCAGCCTGTAAATACACCGTATGCACAAACCCCATAGCTCCCTAGAGAAGCCTCACTCACAATATCGCTTTGCTGCGCTTAAAAGTCGGATGGGCTTCAGTCTTGTTGAGGTAACACTCGCAATTGCGATTATCGCCACGGCTTTTATCGCCCTGTTGGGATTGATACCGGCAGGCTTGCAGATTTTCCGCACGACGGTGGATGCGACGAACATCACGCGCATTACGACGCACGTTACTACGATGTTGCAGGCGACCGAGTATTTGAAGCTCGCGGATTT